>DATJLK010000084.1:0-46129 GCA_035509615.1 Allostellaceae bacterium
GACGATGACGGACCAAACGCGACTATCCGAGTTGTACGATCGCGACTTCCTGCGGTGGACCGAAGAGCAGGCGGCGGCATTGCGCGGCGCCAAGGATTCGAATCTGGCGCTCGATTGGGAGAACCTTGCCGAGGAGATCGAAAGCTTGGGGAAATCGCAGCGCGCAACGCTTCGCTCACAATTGAGGCGAATTCTTCGCCACCTGTTCAAACTTGAAGCCTCACCAGCACTCGAGCCGCGATCGGGATGGGAAGAATCGATTCGCGATGCGCGCGTCGAGATCGAGGACATTCTCCAGGACAGCCCGAGCCTTCGGCGCGAGGTCGCACGGCTGGTCCTGGAACAGGCTCCTACAGCCGCGAAACTGGCCGCAGCGGATCTGCGAAGCCACGGCGAGGCCGGCGACGCGGTATGGGCACGGCTCGAAAAAGGAGGGTTCACCGCCGCAGAGGTGGTGGGAGACTGGTTCCCCGATCCGCGGGCGTAAGGGGGCAAGGCGACGCCCGCCCCCTCTCCCCAAGGTGGGCGCGACGCCCGACCTGGGCTCGCATAGCGCGGCGCCGAGCGCTATCTTCTGAGGCAGATGGCGGGTAGAATGAAATCCTCTAATACTCTGGATCTGATCACGATGCTGCCGTTGATGGCCGCCGAGCGCCCGAAGAGCGACATCGGCAGACCGTTTGCGATCTCGTCCGAATTCCGGCCGGCCGGCGACCAGCCGCAGGCGATCGCGGAGCTGAGCGGAGGGATTGCGCGCGGTGAGCGCGAGCAGGTGCTGCTCGGTGTCACCGGCTCGGGCAAGACGTTTACGATGGCGCATGTCATCGCCAATACCGGGCGACCCGCGATCATCCTCGCCCCGAACAAGACCTTGGCGGCGCAGCTCTATGGCGAGATGCGGAGCTTTTTCCCGGAAAATGCGGTCGAATATTTTGTCTCGTATTACGACTACTACCAGCCCGAAGCCTATGTTCCGCGCACCGACACCTATGTCGAAAAGGAATCGTCGCTGAACGAGGAAATCGACCGGATGCGCCACTCGGCCACCCGCGCCATCCTCGAACGCCGCGATGTCGTCGTCGTCGCCAGCGTGTCGTGCATTTACGGCATCGGCTCGGTCGAGACCTATTCGCAGATGACCCTGTCGCTGGCCAAGGGCGACCGCATCAACCGCAGCCAATTATTGGCGCGCTTTGTCGAACTGCAATATCGGCGCAACGACCTCAATTTCGTCCGCGGCGCTTTTCGCGTGCGCGGCGATACGATCGAGCTGTTCCCGGCGCATTACGAGGACCGAGCCTGGCGTCTTTCCTTGTTCGGCGACGAGATCGAGGGGATCCATGAGATCGACCCGCTGACCGGTGAAAAGACCGCGGTATTGCAATCGATCAAAGTCTACGCCAACAGCCATTACGTGACGCCGCGGCCGACCCTCTTGCAGGCCATTGAACAGATCAAGCGCGACCTGAAGATCCGTCTCGACCAGTTGTTTGCCGAGGGCAAGCTGCTCGAAGCGCAGCGGCTCGAACAGCGCACCACTTACGACCTCGAAATGATCGACGCCACCGGCAGCTGCGCCGGCATCGAGAACTATTCACGCTATCTGACCGGGCGCCGGCCGGGTGAGCCGCCGCCAACTTTCTTTGAATACATGCCGCGCGACGCGCTGGTGTTTGTCGATGAGAGCCATGTCACGGTGCCGCAACTCGGCGGCATGTTCCGCGGCGACTGGATGCGCAAATCGACGCTCGCCGAATACGGCTTTCGGCTGCCCTCCTGCACCGACAACCGCCCGCTCAAATTCGAGGAGTGGGACGCGATGCGCGGTCAGACGGTGTTTGTCTCGGCAACGCCGGGCCCGTGGGAGATGGACCGCACCGGCGGTGTCTTTGTCGAGCAGATCGTCCGGCCCACCGGTCTGGTCGATCCGCCCTGCATCATTCGCCCGGTCGAGACCCAGGTCGACGATCTGATGGCCGAATGCCGCGAGGAGGCGGCCAAGGGTCACCGCGTCATGGTCACCACCCTGACCAAGAAAATGGCCGAGGCGCTGACAGAGTATCTGCACGAAGCCGGTCTGCGCGTGCGCTATATGCATTCCGATGTCGACACCCTGGAACGCATCGAGATCATCCGCGATCTGCGGCTTGGCGTCTTCGACGTGCTGATCGGCATCAACCTGTTGCGCGAGGGGCTCGACATCCCGGAATGCGCATTGATGGCCGTGCTCGACGCTGACAAGGAGGGGTATTTGCGGTCGCGTACCTCGCTGATCCAGACGATCGGGCGGGCGGCGCGGCACATCGACGGCCGCGCGATCCTCTATGCCGACCGGATGACCGACAGCCTCAAGGCGGCGATCGGCGAGACCAACCGCCGCCGCGAAAAGCAACAGGCCTACAACGCCGAACACGGGATTACGCCGGAAAGCGTCCGACGCGGGATCACCGACATTCTCGAAAGCGTCTACGAACGCGATCATGTGACTTATGGCTTGTCCGAGGGCGAGGCGGCGCATTACCAGGGCAAAAGTCTGCAAAACGTAATTGCCGATCTCGAAAAGCGCATGCGCGATGCCGCTGCCGATCTCGAATTCGAAGAGGCGGCACGGCTGCGCGATGAAATCCGCCGGCTCGAACAGGCCGATCTCGGGTTGCCGATAGCGGCGAACATGAATGGCAGCCCCGGTGCCGAGGGGCAGCGTGGCGATGGACAGCGCGGCCGCTCGACCGCGGGACGCGCCGGCGTCTCGGCGCGTGATGTTGCTCGTGCCAAGATGCGCGCCCGCAGGGAACGCCGTGCCGGCCGGCGTTGACCCGCCCCGCGGTACCGAACGCGACGAAGCTGACGGGCTGAGCGGGGCGCTGCCGGCGCTGCCGATCCCGCGCGCCGCGCTGGTCACCGGTGGTGGCCGGCGCATCGGACGCGCCTTGGCGCGGGCACTGGCGCAAGACGGCTTTGCCGTGGCGGTTCACTATCACCATTCCTGCGCTGCCGCCGAGGCAGTCGCCGCCGAAATCGATGCCGAGGGCGGGACGGCGCTGCCGCTTGCCGCCGATCTGGCTGACGAGGACGCGGTCCGCGGCTTAATTGTGCAGACTGAGCGCGCCTTCGGTCCGGTAGGCTGCCTTGTCAACAATGCCGCGGTGTTTGGCAACGACACCGCTGCGACGGTGAGCCGCGAGAGCTGGAACGAGCATATTGCGGTCAATCTGCGCGCCCCGTTTATCCTGATCCAGGAGATGGCGGCGCGGTTGCCGGCCGATGCCGGCGGGGTCGTCGTCAATATGCTCGATCAGCGCGTCTGGTCACTGACGCCATATTTTGTTTCGTATACCTTGTCAAAGGCGGGGCTGTGGACTTTGACCCAGACGCTGGCGCTGGCGCTAGCGCCGCGCATCCGGGTCAATGGCATCGGGCCGGGTCCGACCCTGCCGAGCCCGCGGCAGAGCGTGGAACAGTTCCGTCATCAGCGGGCGCAGATGCCGCTCGGACGCGGCACCAGCCCGCAGGAAATCGCCGCGGCACTGCGGTTCATTCTGTCCGCGCCGGCGATGACCGGGCAGATGATCGCGCTCGACGGCGGCCAGCATCTGGGTTGGGCCCAGCCGCAGCGCGGTCCGCTGACGGAATAGGAGGGCGATGCCAGGCGCGAGCCGGCCGGCCAATCGGCTCAGCCGATGCTGCTCGGCCACCGCTGCACGATGGTTGCATGAAGCCCTGGCTGGGATGCGCGCCGCCCGGCGGTGACGATTTGTTCACAGCGAGCGTGACCGATGCGAGACCACTGTTTGCGCCCGAAGCCGTCCAGCCAAGGCTCGTTCCCAGCACCGATGTCAGGAGATCACGCCATATTATCAATTAGTTGTCGATATGACCTGAGTTTGGGCAAAGATGGGCGGACTGATCCCAACGGCGATTTGCGGCTTGGTTCGCGTGAGTTGTCCACAATCTTATCCACAATTGCCGTGGATATCCGGCTGACAATTTGAATGCAGATGAAGTCGCAACCATCTGACGAAAGCACGACCGAAGCCCGCGTGCTGGTGACCCGCCAACGGCGTTCGATGCAGCGCCGCAAACCGGTAGCGATGGACCCGCGGCGGGCTCCGGAAGGGGTGTCCCCCGAGCCGACGCCGATCATCCAACCCGAGGCGCCGACCACGGATCGCGAGAGCGGCGACGGGTCTGAAAGCGATCGCGAACAGTCGTTAGAAGCGACAAGCGGTATTGCCCGCGGGCTCGCCGTCATTCGCGCCGCGCTAAAAACGATGCCGCCGACCCCCGGCGTCTATCGCATGCTCGACCGCAGAGGTGACGCGCTTTATGTCGGCAAGGCCCGGAACCTGAAGAGCCGCGTGCAAAATTACGCCCATGTCGCGACGCTGTCGAACCGGCTGCGGCGGATGGTCGCCGAAACCACGGCGATGGAGATCGTCTCGACCCATACCGAGGCCGAGGCATTGCTGCTCGAATGCAATCTGATCAAGCGGCTGATGCCGCGCTTTAATGTTCTGCTGCGCGATGACAAATCGTTTCCGCTGATACATTTGACCGCCGATCACGAATTCCCGAGGCTGACCAAGTTCCGCGGCGCGCAAAACAAAGGCGGCGATTATTTCGGGCCGTTTGCCTCGGCAGGCGCGGTAAACCGTACCTTGGTGACGTTGCAGAAAGCGTTTTTGCTGCGCTCATGCAGCGACAGCATCTTTGGCAACCGCACCCGTCCATGTCTGTTGCACCAGATCAAGCGATGCAGCGCGCCTTGCGTCGGGCGCATCGGGCGTGAAGACTACGCTGCGCTGATCGATGAGGCGCGGGCGTTTCTGGCCGGCGGCAGCGACACGGTTCAGCAGCATTTGGCGGCGGAAATGCAAGAGGCGGCGGCCGCACTCGACTTTGAGGCCGCCGGGCTGATCCGCGACCGCATCCGGGCGCTGACCCTGGTGCAAGGCCACCAGGACATTCATGTGCCGGGGGTGGTCGATGCCGATGTGATTGCGGCGCATCAGGAAGGCGGGCAGACCTGCGTCCAGGTGTTCTTTTTTCGCGGCGGGCAGAATTGGGGCAACCGCGCGTATTTCCCGAGCCATGACCGCCAGCTTGCGGTCGAGGAGGTGCTGGGGTCGTTTGTCGGCCAGTTCTACGACAACCGGCTCAAGCCGCCGTTGGTGCTGCTCAGTCATCGTCTGAACGAGCAAGCACTGGTGGAGGAGGCACTGTCGCTGCGCGGCGGGCGGGTGACGCTGGCAGCACCACAGCGCGGCGACAAGAAAAAACTCGTCGACCGGGTCGTTGCCGCCGCCCGCGAAGCGCTCGGGCGCCGGCTGGCGGAGAGCGCCTCGCAGCGCAAGCTGCTCGAAGGGGTGGCCGCCGCCTTTGGTCTCGACGCCACCCCCAGCCGCATCGAGGTCTATGACAACAGCCATATCCAGGGCACGAATGCGGTCGGCGCGATGATCGTTGCCGGTCCGGAAGGTCTGATCAAGGGCGCCTACCGCAAATTCAACATCCGTGGAGCGGCGGCGGCAACCAGGCTTGGCGGCGTTGCTCGTGGTCGCTCAGCGGTTACGGCCGGATCCTCCCTCTCTGCCATCGAGGGAGAGGGGAACGAACCCCGGCCATGGCCAGAAGCGGCGGGCGAGGGCGGCGACATCGCCGAGCCCATTGCCGGCGGCGACGATTATGCAATGATGCGCGAGGTGCTGCTGCGCCGCTTTGGCCGGGCGCTGAAGGAGGACCCCGGGCGCGAACAAGGCGGCTGGCCTGACCTCGTGCTGATCGATGGCGGGCAGGGCCAGCTGAACATCGCCCAGAGCGTTTTCGACGAACTGGGTATAACGGATGTCGCGATTGTCGGCATCGCCAAGGGGCCGGATCGCAACGCTGGCCGCGAGCGCTTTTTCATCCCCGGTCGGGCGCCGTTCTCGATCGATCCGCGCGATCCGGTTCTGTATTTTCTCCAGCGGCTGCGTGACGAGGCGCACCGGTTCGCGATCGGCACCCACCGGGCCCGGCGAACGAAAGCGATCGGCCGCTCGCCGCTTGACGAGATCGCCGGCATCGGCGCTCGCCGCAAGCAGGCGCTGCTGCATCATTTCGGATCAGCCCGGGCGGTCGCTCGCGCCGGGCTTGGCGAACTTGAACGCGTCACCGGCATCAGCAAAACCGTAGCGAAAAAGATTTATGACCATTTTCATGTCGATCGTTAAGATGACGTTGTTATCTTGTTGATGCCCATCGCCGGGGATGCTGCGTGCCGCTGACCAGCCTGCCCAACCTGCTGACGCTCTCGCGCATCCTGGTCATACCGGTTGTGGTCGCGAGCTTTTACGTACAGGGCGATTATGCCCGCTGGTTCGCCTGTGCGCTGTTTTCGGCCGCCGGCGTGACCGACTGGCTCGACGGCCATATGGCGCGGTTGTGGCAACAGCAATCCGAACTCGGCCGGTTTCTTGATCCGATCGCCGACAAGCTGCTGGTCGCGGCGACATTGTTCATGCTGACGACATTTGGTCGATTGTCGGCCGGCGCGGTATTCCCGGCGTTGGTGATCCTGTGTCGCGAGATCCTGGTGTCGGGTTTGCGCGAATATCTCGCCGGGTTGCGCGTCGGAATGCCGGTCTCGCGACTCGCCAAATGGAAGACCACGATCCAGATGGTAGCGATCGGCTTTCTGATTGTCGGCGATGCCGGTCCGAGCTTTATCCCGGTAGCCGGAATTGGCGAAGTGCTGTTGTGGGTCGCAGCACTGCTGACGCTCGTCACCGGATATGACTATCTGCGGGCAGGATTGCCGCACATTACCCGACCGCAGCGCAGCGCGGCAATCGATCGCGGCAAATCCCGCCGTCCGGCGTAGGGCGCGTTGCCGCAACCGGTGCGAACCCCCAATTGAGGAGGGAGCGAGAAAACGGCGATGCGCATCTTTGGCCTCGCCGGGTGGAGCGGCAGCGGCAAGACAACCCTGATGACGGCGCTGATCCCGGAATTTACCGCGCGCGGCCTGACCGTATCGACGGTCAAGCACGCCCATCACACATTCGACATCGATCAGCCGGGCAAGGATTCATGGCGCCACCGCGAGGCCGGGGCGAGCGAAGTCATGATCGTTTCGCAGCGGCGGTGGGCGTTGATGCACGAATTGCGGGACGAACCGGAACCCGATCTCGAGGCGCTGGTGGCGCGGATCACGCCCGTCGACCTGCTGCTTGTCGAAGGCTTCAAGCGGCACCCGCATCCCAAGATCGAGGTTCATCGCCCGTCGCTTGGCAAGCTGCCGCTTTATCGCGATGATCCCTTTATCGTGGCCGTCGCATCCGACAAAGAGCTGTCGGGGTTGACGCTGCCACGGCTGCCGCTTAGCCAGCCGGCGGTCATCGCTGAGTTCATTCTTGGTCATGACGGGCGGCCGCGATGCCCCAGCTGAGCGATGATTGCTTTGTTCCTGGCGCCGCGCTGATGAGCGCGACGGAGGCGCTCGCCCGCATCGATGAACGCGTCGTCCCGGTGGTCGGCACCGAGACCGTCCCGCTGCGAGCCGCGAGTGGCCGGGTTTTGGCGGATGATCTCGTCGCGACGATGAATCTGCCGCCGCACGACAACAGCGCGGTCGACGGCTATGCCATCAGGCATACCGATCTCCTGCCGGAGCGCGAGACCGAATTGCCGATCGGCGGTCGCGCCGCGGCCGGGCATCCACTCGATCGGATGATCCGACCGGGAGAGGCGATCCGCATTTTTACCGGCGCACCGATGCCCCGGGGCGCCGATACGGTGATGATGCAGGAAGACTGTGTTGCCGCCGCTGGACGGGTGAAGCTGAAGCCCGGGATACGCAAGGGCGCCAACCGCCGGCATGCCGGCGAGGATGTGGCGCTGGGCGGAATTGCACTCCCCGCCGGACAGCGGCTCGGGCCTGCCGAGATCGGCTTGGCCGCTGCTCTCGGGCATTCCCAGCTGCGCGTTTACCGCCGCCTGCGAGTGGCGCTGCTGTCAACCGGAGATGAAGTCTGCGAGCCGGGCAGCGATTTGCCGCCGGGTGCCATTTATGACGCCAACCGCTTTCTGCTGGCCGCCTGGCTGGAGCGTTTTGGCTGCGTCGTCTCCGATTTTGGCATCCGCCCCGACCGCGAGGCCGCTCTGATCGATACGCTGGTGGCGGCCCACAGCGATCATGATCTGATCGTGACCTCGGGCGGCGTGTCGACCGGTGACGAGGATCATGTCAAGGCGGCGGTCGAGCTTCTCGGGAATTTGCATTTTTGGCGGCTGGCGATCAAGCCGGGACGGCCGGTCACCCTCGGCCAGGTTGCGGGTGTGCCGTTGATCGGATTGCCGGGCAACCCGGTGGCGGTGGCGGTGACATTTGCCGTTCTCGCTCGGCCCTTAATCCTGAAGCTTGCCGGGGCGGCAGCGAGAGCCCCGCAATGCTTCCCGGTACGCGCTGGATTCGACTATCGCAAGAAGCCGGGGAGACGCGAATATTTGCGTACCCGCATCGAGCGGGACGGCGATGCCGTCGTTGCCGTAAAACACCCGCGCGATGGCGCCGGCATCCTGTCTTCGATCGTTGAATCTGAGGGCCTCGTCATCCTTGATGAGGCGACCGGCGCCTTAACGGCCGGAACAGTGGTCGATTTCCTGCCGTTTTCCGAGGTTTTCGGGTGAAGATCCTGTATTTTGCCTGGCTGCGCGCCCGCATCGGCTGCGCCGAGGAACAATTGGCGTTGCCGTCCGAAATTCGTGACGTGGAGGGTCTGCTCAGCTGGCTGCAGCGGCGCGGGCCGCGCTATGCCGAAGCACTGCACGACCTCTCGGTTGTGCGTGTCGCGGTCAACCAAGATTATGTCGGACGCGACCATCCGCTTGACGATGGCGACGAGGTTGCGATCTTCCCGCCGGTGACCGGAGGATGACCCGATGATCCGGGTACAGCGCGAGGATTTCGACATCGGTGTTGAGCTCGACCGGCTTGCCGCCGGCAATCATCGCATCGGCGGTATCGCGAGCTTTGTCGGGCTGGTGCGTGATATGTCGCCAATCGCAGCCAGGGCCGACCATGTGTCGGCCCTGACGCTTGAACATTATCCGGGCATGACCGAGAAGAAGCTCGCCGAGATCGAACTCGAAGCGCATCGCCGCTGGCCGCTCGACGCCTCGCTGATCATCCACCGCTATGGCCGGCTGGTACCCGGCGACCGCATCGTACTCGTCGCCACCGTCTCGCCGCACCGTGAAGCCGCTCTCGCCGCCTGCCATTTTCTGATCGACTGGCTCAAGACTGACGCCCCATTCTGGAAGAGCGAGGAAACGCCGGAAGGTGAACGCTGGGTCGAGGCCCGACCGGAAGATGACGAGGCGACCCGGCGCTGGCGATCGTCTCACCCCTCAGACGATCAGATCGCCGGTAATTGACCGGCTTTCCGGTGGTCGCCCGGGAGGAACGGTTTGGTGTTTGGGCGATCTGATCCGACCGGACCCGGCGCTCAGGAAAGGCCTAGCTTTGGTCGCACCCAGTCGGCGAGTTTGCGGATCGCATGATCTGCTTCGGGTGCGTGCCCGGCGGCAAAGTGAAAGACGTGCTGCATCTCCGGAAAGACCTCGAGGCGGACATCGACACCGGCCGCCCTAGCCCGATCGGCGAGCCGTCGGCTGTCGTCGAGCAAGGTCTCATCGCCGCCGACCTGAATGTACATTGGCGGCAGGCCCTTGAGGTCGGCGAAAAGCGGGTTGGCCAGCGGGTCCCGGCGATCGCCGCGCTCGCCCAGAAACGTCGAGGCCATGGCCTCGACAACTTCCTTCTGGACCAGCACATCCTTCGCGCGATTGGAGGAGAGGGTCTCGCCGGTACTTTCCATGTCGACCCAGGGCGACAGCGGCATCGTCGCTGTCGCCATCGGCAGGCCGCGCTCGCGGGCCCGCAGCAATGTGGTCACGGCCAGAGCACCCCCCGCCGAGTCGCCGGCCAATGCGATGTGACCGGGTGTGATGCCCTGATCGAGCAGCCACTCATAGGACGCTGCGGCATCTTCGACCGGTGCCGGGTGGATGTGCTCCGGAGCGCGCCGGTAATGCGGGATCAACGCCCGGCAGCCGATCGCCTTGGCCAGATGAGCATAGACCTTGCGGTGCGTATACATCGACGCGGCCACATAGCCGCCGCCGTGCAGGCAGAGTACGACACGATCTTCGGCGCATCCTTTGGGGACCGTCCACATCGCCGGCACGCCGCCGGCATCGGTCTCGAGATAGTCGACACCGCCAGGCTCCGCGGTTACGTCGCCCGAATGCTCGAACATCAGCCGGAGCTCGTCCAATGGCATTTGCGGATTGGCGGCGAGCGCTGCCGACCAGCTGCGATAAAGTGTCTTCAACGCCTCGGATTGCCGGCTTGCCATCGCTTCCTCCTCGGTGAAGAGTGCGGGTGTCCAGAAGCTGGCCACCGATTGGGCCTGCTGCAAGACGGCGCAGCTCAGATCCCGCACCCGAGAGGGATCAACTTTTTGTGGCTGCCGCTTGGCGGGCAGCAGCCAAGCCCGCACGGCCGGGCGACACTGGCATCGGAGCGATCGACGCACGATGTAGGCCGATATGGATAAACCCGGAGACGATGGGTCGATGCTGGTGATCGATCCGCGGCCGACGCCCGCCGCGCCTGATGACGACCCCTATCTGTGGCTGGAGGAGGTCGACGGGGCCTCGGCGGTGGCGTGGGTCGAAAGCCAGAACCGACATACCCTGGCGCGGTTTGGCGATGCCCGCTTTGCCGCCGATCGCGACCTGATGGCAGCGATTTTCGACCGGCCCGACAATATTCCGCTGATCGGCCGGCGCGGCACCCGAGTCTATAATTTCTGGAAGGATGACGCGCATCCCCGCGGGCTGTGGCGCGCGACCTCGCTGGCGAGCTTCCGTACCGAAGCGCCGGACTGGGAGATCCTGCTCGATCTCGACGCGCTTGCGGCCGCGGAGGACGAGGACTGGATCTGGGGCGGGGCGACAACCCTTCCCGGCAGCCACGACCGCGCGATCCTGATGCTGTCGCGCGGCGGCGCCGACGCTCACGTGCTGCGCGAATTCGACCTCACCGCGGGTGACTTCGTTGCCGGCGGATTTTTCCTGCCCGAGGCGAAGGGCGGGGCCGAGTGGCTCGATCGCGACGCCTTGCTGCTGTCTTCAGCCTTGGGCGAGGGCATGGCGACCGCGTCAGGTTATGCCCGCACCGTGCGGCTATGGCGGCGCGGGACCGACCCGCTTGCCGCCCCGGTCATCTTCATGACCGACGCTGAGCATATGGCGGTTTGGGCCGATCTCGACCGCGAGAGCGGAGATCAACGCGTCTGGTTTGTCGAGCAGCTCGGCTTTTTCGACTCCGCAGTGTGGATCGGCGACCGCACCGGCCCTCGGACCCGGCTCGACCTGCCGAGCGATGCATCGGTCGAGTGGCATCGCGGCTGGCTCGCGATCAAGCGCCGGCAGCCCTGGACCATCGCCGGCGAAACCTACCCGCCGGACACTGTGCTCGGTATTTCGCTTGCCGCTTTTCTCGGGGGCGACCGCCGCTATACCAAGCTTTTCGAGCCGGCCGAGCGGCGCGCCTTGCAAGGGTTTTTCTGGTGCGGCGAACGGCTTGTACTGCGGGTGCTCGACAATCTGAGGCCGGTCTTCGAGGCATGGACCCCGGCCGCAGCGGGGTGGTCGCGGGCGATGATTACTGGTCTCCCCGAGTTCGGCGTCGCCAGTCTCTGGCCGATGGACGTGCGGTCCGAGGAGTCCAATGGCGACCTCCTCGCCAGCGCCCAGGATCCGCTGACTCCACCCGCATTATTCCTGGTGCTGCCGGATGCGGCACCCGAAATCCTGAAACGCGCACCGCAAGCCTTCAATCCCGCCGGGCTCGTCATCACCCGGCATCAGGCGATCTCGGCGGATGGCACCCGAATTCCCTATACCCAGGTGGGACCGCCCGGCGAGAGTGGCGAGGCGCCGGTCCATCTCTCCGGTTATGGCGGGTTCGGCATCGCGCAATTGCCGTATTACAGCCCCGCTATCGGCAAGTTGTGGCTGGAGCGCGGTGGCACCAGCGTCGTCGCCAACATCCGCGGCGGCGGCGAATTCGGCACACCTTGGCACGATGCCGGGCGGCGCGAAGGCAAACGCGCCTCGCATGACGATTTTGCGGCCGTTGCCGCCGATCTCGTGCGGCGTGGCGTCACCCGTCCCGGTCGTATCGCGGCCGAGGGCGGATCGAATGGGGGCATCCTGATCACCAACATGCTGACCCGCTATCCCGAGCGCTTTGGCGCCCTGTTTTGCACGATCCCGCTGATCGATATGCGGCGCTACACGAAATTGCATGCGGGTGCGAGCTGGATTGCCGAATATGGCGACCCTGACAAGCCCGAGGATTGGGATTTTCTGAAAGAGATTTCGGCTTATCACCAGGCGACTCCCGGCCGGGATTATCCGCCGATCCTGATTGCGACGAGCCGCCGCGATGATCGCGTACACCCTGGCCATGCCCGCAAAATGGCGGCAAAACTGCAGGCGATGGGTTACGAGGCGTGGTTCTACGAGCCCGCTGCCGGTGGTCATGGCTATGGTAAGGACAATCGGGAGCGCGCCTCGTTCACTGCGCTCGGCTACAATTTCATGCGCCGCGCCATCGGCTGGAACCCGACCGCAGCCGGGTGACGCCAAAATGCTGACGGTCGCGAACGGAGGTGCGATGGCCCGACCCGAATATGAAAGAGCCAGCTACGAAAAGGCCAGTTACGAAAAGGATTGGCACGACGACCTCTACACGCTGCTGCGGCGACACGATGTCACGCAATTCGCCTATGTTCCCGATGCCGGCCATCAGGTGCTGATCGACCGTTCACTGGCCGACCCGCAGGTGCATTCGGTGGCGTTGACCACAGAGGAGGAAGGTGTCGCGTTGCTCGCCGGCGCCGATCTCGGCGGCGCCCGGGGGGTCTTGCTGATGCAATCGAGCGGCACCGGCAATTGCATCAACATGCTGTCGTTGATCAAGGGCGGCCATTTCCCGTTTCTGGCGCTAATCAGCATGCGCGGCGATTTTGGCGAGGGCAATCCGTGGCAATACCCGATGGGGCAGGCGGTCGAACCGGTGCTGGCGGCGATGGGCGTGATTTGCCTGCGGGTCGAGCGGCCGGAGGATGTGGTGCCCACCGTCGATGCCGCCTTGACCACGGTCTTTCAAGGCGGCAATGCGGTCGCGGTGCTGCTGACCCAGAAGCTGCTCGGCGCCAAGCAATTCTGACCCGCTGGGCAGGCGGCTCTTCCGACCGACGCCTCTGCTGTCCCATCACCACCTACTCCAGCGAATTTTCCGAGACTTCCGCTCTTCCCGCCCTCGCATGCGGGGGAGAGTTGGGGTGAAGGCAGCAATTGGCTGTACCTGACGACAAGCGAGGAACGCGCGATGGCAATCCCGGACAATATTGATGAAATCGTTGCCGGCGCGATGGCGGCCGGTTTTGTACTCGATCGCCGCGCGGCGTTGCCGGCGCTGATCGGTCGGCACCAGGATTTTCTGATTGTCAGCGGGCTTGCCGGCACCGCCAAGGATGTGGCGGCGCTGACCCAGGATGGCGCCAACGCCTATACGATGGCGGGGGCGATGGGCGGGGCGGCGATGATCGGCCTCGGTCTCGCTCTGGCGCGTCCCGAAAAGCGCGTGCTGGTTGTGACTGGCGATGGCGAACTGCTGATGAATATTGGCGCGCTGTCGACGATCGCGCTCGTCAACCCGCCCAATTTCGCGATCCTTGTCGTCGACAACGGCCATTACGGCGAGACCGGCTATCAGAAAAGCCATACCAGTCTCGGCGTCGATCTCGAAAAGATCGCGATCGGCTCCGGCATCAAGGCGACCCGCACCGTCGCCGTTGAAACCGACATTCCGGAAGGCGCGCGCCTGCTGCGCCAGGGCAACGGCACCGCCTTTGTCGTGTTGCGGGTCAAGCCGACCGAGCCGCCGCCCTACAAGCGCAACCTCGACCTCGCCTTCTGCCGCAACCGGTTCCGTACCGCCCTCCTCGCCGCGGATTGATTCATTTTCTTCGGTCCAGCGCTGGCCCGCCTCCGCTATGAGGCAAAAGGCGGTCCGCCTCTTTGCGGGAACCGCCTCCGCCAACCGCACGGCCATCCCGTAGCTTGAGCCTGCTCGGCGCTGGCGGGATGCAGGTCGCGATTGCCAGCCGACGGTTTGCCTGTTCGCAATTTGACTACAGATCAGCGGGCGGCGGGCGGCCGTGGCCGGCAAACGGCGCCCCGCGGAGAAACGCCGGATCACTCCGGCGTATGCGACACCAGAAACGGCAGAACCGCGTTGTTGAATTCGCGGGCCCGGACATGAACCAGAAAATGGCCGCCGCGCGGGAACAGCTTGACCTCGGCCGCAGGAATAAGCCGAGCCAGTTCTTCAGCGTAATAGGATGGAGTGACGATGTCGTCCTCGGCGCCGATTACCAGGGTCGGTGTCTTGATGCGGCCGAGCTCGCTTGTGCGATCAAAGGCCAGCATCGCATCGATACGGTTCATGACGATTTCGGTGGGGGCAAAGGTCGCCAGATGCTGGGCTTCGATTTGGCGCAACTTTTCGTTGTTGCGAGCAATCCACCAGCTTGGATACCAGACAAGAGTCGCCGATTGCAGGTAGATACTCGGACCCAGCCGCTCCAGGATCTCCTTGCGCAGGGCGTAGAGCCGACGGAAATAGGCGTCGGCCTTGGTCCAGGTGGCCGACAACACGACACTCGCCAGCCGCGAGGGATGTTCGATCGCCATCACCTGGGCGACCGCACCGCCCGTCGAATGACCGATGATGTGGGCGCGTTTGATCTCAAGCGCATCCAACAGCGCGATCGCGTCGACGGTCATGCGCTCGACGGTGTATCCCATCCGCGCCGGGTCGCTCTGGCCGATGCCGCGATGATCGAACGTGATAACCTCGAAGCGCTTGGCGAACGCGCCAACCTGGTCTTGCCAAAACGACGCATAACCCCCGAGCCCAGATATGAACAGGACAGGGAAGCCTATGCCTTGGCGCTCATAGTAGAGCGAGCATTCGCCAATCGAGATTCGCGGCATCGATCTCAGATTCGGTACGACTGAGCGTCGGTATCATCGCCGCAGGCAGGCTGTCAACGCGCAGGAACATGCGCCTGATGCAGGTGTGAGCGGCGTCGTGCACTGCGGTAGCGAAGGCGCCTAAAAATTGACACATCCCGACCGTTCCATGCCGGTGAGACACCACGGAGTTGAGCCCATACGATCGAGCTAGCGTGCGCGTTCTAGGCAGGCATGTTAGAGTTTTTGCTTCCCGTGCTCCGTGGGCACGGGCGTTGTGGACCTGATCCGAGTGAGCGATATGAAGGATGACGAACAGACGATCAACGCGCGGCGCGGCGATGCCACCGAGATTGGTGGGTCGGGTGTAAGCGAACCCTCGGTTCGGGCGCTTTCAAGCGCGCGGCGCTCGACCGCCCGAACCCAGGATATCGATCGTCACGTCGGCGGCCGGGTTCGCGAGCGGCGGATCATGCTCGGTCTGACCCAGCAGCAGCTTGCCGATCTGATCGGCGTCACCTACCAGCAGGCGCACAAATACGAGCGGGCGATCAATCGGATCTCGGCCGGGCGCCTGTTTGAAATCGCCCAGGTGCTAGGCGTCCCGGTAAGCTACTTCTTTACCGGCCTCGAACAGGACGGCGACCGTTCGGTCACGCCGCGCGAACGCATGTGCCTGGAACTGGCGCGAAATTTCGCGCAGATCCCGAACGAGCGGCACCAGGAGGCGTTGAGCCAGCTGGCGCGCGTGCTCGCGGTGGAGTAAGACAAACGGATCGTCCGCCTGATCAGATGGTTGGCCCTCTACGGGCGACAAGACCGGTAATGAGGGCCACCAGAAAGATGATCAGGAAAACGAAGAACAGGATCTTGGCGATGCCAGCCGCCGCAACGGCAATGCCGCCAAAGCCGAAAACCGCTGCGATGATCGCAACGATAAAAAATACCAGAGCCCAGTAGAGCATTCTCTCCTCCTTTGCCGCCCCCCAGGCGATCGAATTGTCGCCGACAGGTAGCGAGTCTCATCTGAAACATGTCGGACGCGCGACGGTTCCCGGATCGACAACGCCTGTAGTGCCAGTTGGCAGGGCAATGCCTTGGCCCCAGCACGGTGCGACCAGCGATGCCGAGCGCGGCGGCTGCTCGCGGTTGATCTCGCTGCCGTCCCGCCTGAAGGAGCTTCCTGAAGGAGCGCTAGCGGTATCAGAAAACCGGCGCCGCCAAGGTTTGGGATTGGCCGCCGGTCAAGACGGCGCCATCGCAGTGGCTCGCCACGGCGGGCCGGGCGATTGGCTGTACACGGCGGCAGCGATCGGCGCGTCGACCCACATCCGGAACCAGGATTCCAGCATCAGCAGGGCCCAGAGCCGATTTTGGTGATCACGGCGATGGGCGCGGTGCTCGTCAAGCAGGCGGCTTACGTAATCGGGCCGGAACAACCCACGCTGGCGGGCTGTCTGCGACAGCAGGACATCGTAGGCCATCTCCTTGAGTTCGTGACGAAACCAGCGGTCGATCGGACAGCCAAAGCCGCGTTTGCGGCGGTAGAGGACAGCACGCGGCAGGTAAGGCTCCATTGCGGACTTAAACAGCGCCTTCAGCGCACCCCGTTGCATCCGCACCGCGGTCGGTAATTGCGCTGCCCACTCCGCCAACTCGTGGTCGAGCAGCGGCGAGCGTGCTTCGAGCCCGTGCGCCATGCCAGCAACATCGACCTTTACCATCAGATCGTCGGGCAGGTAGGTGTGGATATCGGCGCGATTAGCGCCGGCGAGCAGGCTTTCGCTCCCGTCGAAATACGATGCCAGCAGGGCGGCGGCCGACTTGCCATTGCGCCCGCGCATTGCCTCGCCATAGCCTTGGCTTTTGTCGACCTCGCCAAAAAAGGCAATAGTCGGAAGATAGCGGTCGGCAGGTGAGCTTCGCGGAGATGTCAAGACGGCGCGGATCTGTGGCAGTTTCAGGCGTCGCTGCAATGCCGCCGGGGCCAGCCCGATCAGCCGCGCCAAGGCAAGACGGCCTGCTTGCGGCCCACGGTCAAGCTCGGCAAGCCAGTGCATGGCCTTGTAGCGGCCGTAACCGAGAAAACTCTCGTCGCCGCCATCGCCGGTCAGCGCCACGGTGACTTCGCGGCGCGCCATTTCCGACACATACCAGGTCGGGACCGCGGACGGGTCGGCAAACGGTTCGCCATAATGCCACACAAGTCGCGGCAGGACCGCCGCGGCATCCGGCTCGACCACGAGTTCTCGATGATCGGTGCCGTAGCGCTGGGCCACCATACGGGCATAGCGGGTTTCATCATAGCGAGCATCGGCAAACCCGATCGAAAAGGTCTTGACCGGCCCGCCGGCGGCGCGCGCCATCATCGCGACGACGGCAGACGAATCGACCCCGCCAGAAAGAAAGGCGCCGAGCGGCACGTCGGCAATCAGCCGCAACCGAACCGCCTGCTCGAGCCGCGCGACGAGTTCCTGGCAAAGCCCGGTCGGGTCGAGGCGCGCCGGGCTCGCGGCCGGATAAGGCAGTTCCCAATATCGCACAAGCTCAGGCTCGTCGAGGCGGCCGTCCTCCGACATGGCAATGGTCAAGTAATGCGCTGCCGGCAATTTGCTGATGCCGGCAAAAGCGGTCATCGGTGCCGGGACGTATTGGAGTGTCAAAAACTGGTCGATTGCGGCGAGGTTCGGTTCGCGCCGCAGGTCTGGCCAGGCATAGAGCGCTTTGATCTCCGATCCGAAAATCAGCCCCGAGCTTGTTCGGGCCCAGTAGAGCGGCTTTTTTCCAAACCGATCGCGCGCCAGCACCAACCGGCGCGTGCGGCGATCCCATAAACCAAAGGCAAACATACCCCGCAGCCGTGAAAAAATTCGTGGGCCCCAGGCATGCCAGCCATTGACGATGACCTCGGTATCGGTGCGGCTGTGAAACCCGTAGCCGAGCGCCGTCAACTCCCGCCGAATATCGGCAAAGTTGTAGATCTCGCCGTTATAGGTAATCCATATGGCGCCGTCGGCGCTCGCCATCGGCTGATGGCCGGCGGCTGAAACATCAATGATCGACAACCGCGCATGGGCGAGACCGACGCTGCCATCGGTCCACACACCCTCGTCATCAGGTCCGCGATGGCGCATCGGCGCAATCATGCGCCAGAGCATGGTTTCGCGCTCGGCTGTACCGGGCACGTAATCGTCGCTCAGAAAACCCGCTATCCCGCACATCAGATGCCTTTCGCCCGCTGATCTTTCGCCCCCGCCGACCGCGGGGTCGGGTATTTTTGGGTTCGGGTATTTTTAAGGCGCCGACGCGGCGCTGATCGGTCTATTCCTCGTCGACGCCGGACGCCGAACCCCCTTCTGCCAGGGTTTTGGTCATTTCGAGGAATTTTTGGCGGGTGCGAGGGTCGGGAATCGCGTAATAGAGGCGGATAAACTCAATGGTTTCCGGCCGTTGCAGGTATTCACGCCAGCGCTGGTCCTCCGGGCTGATCTCGGCCTCGTCGGGTCGCAAATCTCCAAAAAAGTATGATATCGGCACGCCAAGAATTTCCGCCATCGCCGACAATCGCGAGGCGCTGACGCGATTGGCCCCGCCCTCGTATTTCTGCACCTGCTGAAAGGTCAAGCCAAGCGCATTGGCCAGGGTTTCCTGGTTCATGCCCAACAATAAGCGGCGCATCCGAATGCGGTTACCAACATGGACGTCGATCGGGTTCGGGATACCGGTGCCGCGCCCGTATTTCGTGGCCCCTTTCGGCTCATCCTCAGATTTAGCCGCGTTCTTCAATCTTCCCCCCGTCGCGCCGGCTGGTCTCAACTAGCATCCTCGGCATTGCGGACGCAAGCTTTATTCGACAATTCGCCCTTAAATGCGAGCGCAGGAGCCAGACAACTTAAGCTAAGGTTGAATTGAGACACATTGTCAGCGGCTGTCGTGCCGGTATTTGGTGCCGCCTGGCGCCGCCGCCTCAATCTTGATCGTGATGGTCGTAATCGTCATATCCGCGCCGATTGCTGATAAACATCAGCGCCATCAAACCGCAACCGAGTGCCAGGGTCGCAACCGTACCAAAACCAAGCGCCAGCCACCCGACAGGGCTGATTTCCGATGCGCCGAGGCGGTTCCAGAAGAACCCGATGACGATTGCCACCGCGATCACCACGGCAAGGGCAATCACCACTGCTACCCAGGTCGAGGTTACCCGCATGGGTTTCTCCTCCTCCGCGTCAGATCCATACCGGCCCAAATGGTCATGGCTGCGGAATATCAGTTCGCGGCCGCTGCGGCGTGGCGCAGATCCTCGATAAAATGCAAGATCTCACGATGCCGGGTTGCCTCGTCCGGCGCCCGCAACAGCGCCGAAGGGTGTACCGTCGCGAGCGCATGCGGAGCAAAGCGCGACTGGAGAAATCTGCCGCGATCCCGGGTCACGCGAAAGTCTTTGCCAAAGAGACCCTGGGCCGCCGTTGCTCCCAGCGCCACAAGAACCGACGGACCCACTGCCCGGATTTCGGCCTCGAGCCAGGGCAGGCAAGCCTGAATTTCCACCGCGCCGGGCTTGCTGTGTATGCGCCGGCTGCCGCGCGGCACCCATTTGAAATGCTTGACGATGTTGGTCACCCAGACGCGCGAGCGGTCGATCCCTGCGTCGATGAGGCAGCGATCGAGCAATTTGCCAGCGGGTCCGACGAAAGGATGGCCGGCGAGATCTTCGTCATTGCCCGGCTGCTCGCCGACAAGCATGATCGGCGCATCGGGCGGCCCTTCTCCGAACACTGTCTGTGTCGCATTCAAGTATAGCGGGCAGGCCGTGCATTCCGCGGCAGCCGTACGCAACTCGTCGAGGCTCGGCTCTGTTGTCGACGACTGCAGAGCGCTGCGGTGCCTGGTTGAAGAGCTGCGGTTTGTGGTTGGTGTAGGCACGAACCCTCTCGAAAAATCGGCCGGTACACCCGGGTGAACGCGAGCGAGGAGCGGTTTCACCCGACGCCTCAGCGATTGTCATCAGATTTGCGAAAGCCGCTTACGTGGCATCGCCGGTCGTGGCAGATTGCCGCCGATCCGCCATTGGAGAACGAAATGCCAACAACGAGCCAGCATCCTGAAACCCTCGTGCTTCATGCCGGTTACCGCAGCGATCCGACCACCACCGCCGTCGCGGTGCCGATCTACCAGACCACCAGCTACCAGTTCCGCGACACGCAAAACGCCGCCGATCTGTTCGGGTTGGCCGAACTCGGCAATATCTACACACGGATCATGAACCCGACCAACGCCGTGCTCGAAGAGCGGATCACGGCGCTGGAGGGCGGGGTTGCGGCTTTGGCGCTTGCTTCGGGGCAAGCCGCATCGCACTACTCAGTTCAGAACATCTGCCAGGCGGGCGACAATTTCGTCAGCTCCACCGATCTTTACGGCGGGACCTGGAACCTGTTTTTGAACACGATGTCAAAATTGACGGGAATTGAGGTCCGTTTTGTCGATCCCGCCGACCCGGAAAACTTCAGGCGCGCAACCGACGCGCGCACCCGTTGCTATTATGCCGAGACCCTGCCGAATCCAAAGCTCGAAGTCTTTCCGATCGCCGAGGTCGCCAGGATCGGCCGCGAACTGGGGGTGCCGCTGATCGTCGACAACACCGCCGCCCCGGTGCTGTGCCGGCCGCTCGACCACGGGGCCGCCATCGTCATGCATTCGACCACCAAATACATCGGTGGCCATGGCAATTCGATCGGCGGCATCGTCGTCGATGGCGGCAATTTCGATTGGGAGAAGCACGCCGCCCGTTTTCCGCTGCTCAACCAGCCGGACCCGAGCTATCACGGCGCGGTCTGGACGCAAGCGGCAAAACCGCTCGGACCGGTCGCCTATATCCTCAAGATGCGGGTGACATTGCTGCGTGACCTCGGCGCGCCGATGAGCCCGTTCAACGCATTCCTGTTTTTACAAGGACTTGAGACCCTACCGTTGCGGATGCGGGCGCATTGCGCCAATGCGGCTGCCGCGGCGAAATTCCTGTCCGAGCAGCCCAAGGTTACCCGGGTCATCCACCCGAGCCTGATGACCGGAGAGGCCCGGCGGCGGGCCGACGCCTATCTGAAGGGCGGGTATGGCGGGCTGCTCGGTTTCGAACTCGAGGGCGGGCGCGCGGCCGGACGCCGCTTTATCGACGCGCTGCAGATGTTTTATCACGTAGCGAATATCGGCGACTCGCGCAGCCTGGCGATCCACCCGGCATCGACGACCCATTCTCAGCTGTCGCCCGAGGAGCAGGAGCAGACCGGGGTCAGCGACAATTACGTGCGGCTTTCGATCGGGATCGAGCACCCCGACGATATTCTCGCCGATCTGAAACAAGCGCTTGACGCGGCCTGACCCGCGCCGCGTCGCGATGGGGTTCGGGTGAGCGTCGGCGAAATCCGGCTGCCACTGGCGTTTCCGATCGATCTGGAGCTGACGGTTGCCAGTCATGGCTGGGTCCATCTGGCGCCATGGCATTGGGACCGCGACGCTGGTGTTCTTTCACGACACGAGCGGATCGGCGGCGATCTCGGTACGATCGCGGTCGTCCAGAGCGAGCGCACGGCGATTGTCGTCAGCTGGGACGGGTTCGAGCCAGACTGCGAGCCGGCGATCATAAGCCGAGCGCGCCGCTGGTTGTCGGCGGATTGGGATCCGGCAGATGCCATCGCGGCGCTCGGTGATGACGGCGCACTGATCGGGCGCGGCGGCGGCCGCATCCTGCGCTGCTCTTCGTTCTATGAGGATTTTGTCAAGACGGTCCTGACGATCAACACCGCTTGGTCGTCGACCTGCCGGATGGCGGCCGCCCTCGTTTTCGAACCCGGTGCTGGCGCCTTCCCGTTGCCCGGCGAGGTCTTCGAATATGGCGAGGGGCGCCTGCGCGAGCGCGCCAGGCTCGGGTTTCGCGCCGCGACACTCTATTCGGCGACGCGGCGGATGCTAGAAGACGGCGCGATCGACCGCGATGGTCAAGGCGCGCCCGATCACGACTATTTGATCGGCCTGAATGGAATCGGTCCGTATGCCGCGGCACATTGCCGGCTGTTGCTGCATGATTTCAGCCGCATCCCGGTCGACTCCGCGCTGACTTCGCATCTGCGCGAGCGATACGCCACCGATCCAGCCAGCTTCATGGCAAACCGGTCGGCTTGGGGCAGCTATCTGGCGCTCGGTTATCGGCTCCTGCGGCTGCGCGAAAAGCTCGAGGCCACTCCGCTCTGATCATCCGGCGCGGTTGCGCGCCATCCGCGGCGGACACGGGCGCGCCGGCATCATGACATCTTCGAGGCTTTTCGCCCCCACGGATTGCGCACGAAGCGATCCGGCTATAGCCCGCGTTTATCGTTCGATCGCAGGCATGCTTGAGGTGGGGGAATGTTCGAGCAAAAGACCCAGCTGCTGATGACCGATATGGGCGCATTGTTGCCGCTGATCGTCTCCAATGCGCTGAACGCTCTGGGTGCCATCGTTATCCTGCTGGTCGGCTTTTGGCTGTCGGGCCGGGCCGATCGCCTGGTCGTCAGGACATTCAGCCGGACGCCGCATTTCGATCCGATGCTGCGGAGCTTTTTCGGCAGCCTCGCTCGCTACCTGGTGCTGACCATTACCGTGCTCGCCGTACTGTCCGAATTTGGCATCCAAACAACGAGCCTGGTCGCCGTTCTCGGCGCCGCCGGCCTCGCTGTCGGCCTGGCCTTGCAAGGCACCCTCTCGAATCTGGCGGCGGGGGTGATGCTGTTGATCTTCCGGCCGTTCCGGATCGGCCACAAGGTCCAGGTCGGCGGCAGCATCGGTACGGTGCAGGAATTGACGTTGTTCTGGACCGAGTTGGTAACCGACGACAAGGTCCAGGTCATCGTGCCAAATGGCGGGGTCTGGGGCCAGCCGTTGCGCAATTACAGCATTTACCCGGCGCCGCCGCATGCCGGCGAGGCGCGCTTTCGTATCGCCGATGATCTTGATCCCGACTGGGCGATCGAAAAAATTCGCGCTCTCGTCGAAGCTGATTCCCGGGTACTCACCGACCCTGCTCCGAGTGTATTGCTCGATTGCGCCGCGGCCGATCATGCGCTGGAGATCGTCGTCGGGTTCTCCACCGCTGGGAACGAGGTTGCGGTCGTAAAGAGCGACCTGATCAAGGCAGTGCAGGCCGCCCTTGCGGCTGGCCCCGGCGGACAACCGGCGACCGGGCCCAATGGCGCAAGCGCGCCGGATCCTGGGCCCGGGATAAGAGCGAGCCGGCAAGGCTCGCTGGCCTGACGGGTTCCAGCGCTGGCGGCGGTCATTTCGCACTCCCAGCTGACAAACTTGCAATGGTGCGAGCTGGTTCGCCCCGGCCGACGCTCTCCCGGATATAGCTGGCGGTGACCGCGGTCGTCGACCTGCGGTCGGATGACTCTATCAGGGAGTATTGCGATGAGGAGCCCTGCTGCCAAGCGGCGCGTGCTCGCCAACAGCGTGCATCACCTGCCGCCGGGTTCGGTGGCGAAACAAAAGACCAACCTCAACAAATGGATCGAACTGACAATTGGCGTTCGCCGGGTAAAGAAACTTCCCGATCTGGCGGCCCTCGACGCCAAGCGTCCTGCCGAGCGTAACTACATGACCCGCGACCAGCTGCGCAGCGAATACGGCTCGGATCCCGGCGCCGTCGAAAGCATCGAAAAGTTCGCCGCCGACCATCACCTGATCGTGACCCGCGACGACCGCGCCTCGGCGCAGCTCGGGCTGGCCGGCACGGCGGCCGATGTCGGTATCGCGTTTGGCGTCAGACTGCTCGACTACAGTCATCCGACCCTCGGCGAATTCTACGCGCGCAGCGGCCCGGTGATGTTGCCGATGGATGTCGCCGACGCGATCACGGGAGTCTTTGGCCTCAATACGCAGCGCGTCATGCACCGCCTGCCGCGCCCGCGGCGACAGATTGCCGCGGTTACGTCGCTAGCCAGAGCCAACCCGTATTTCGTGCCGACCGAACTTGCCGGCATCTACAACTTCCCCGATGGCGACGCCAGCGGCCAATGCATCGGGCTCCTGGAGTTTGGCGGCGGCGTCGAACAATCGGACGTGGCGGCATATTTCCGGCAGATCGGCGCGCCGGCGCCCGATATCGAGATCGTCGCTGTTGATGGTGTGGGCACCGATCCCGCCGCCGATCCCGATTCGACCGGGGAAGTCATGCTCGACATCGAAATTGCCGGAACCCTCGCCGGCGGCGCCAAGATCGCGGTCTATTTCTCGACCTTTGACGAAAAAGGTCTGATCGACATCCTAAGCGCGGTTATCAACGACAGCGCCAACGACCCGAGCGTTGTGTCGATCAGCTGGGGCTGGGACGAGAACCAGCCGTTCAACGGCTCCAATGTTCTGTGGTCGCCGGCGGCGATCGACCACGTCAACCACAGCCTGCTGGCGGCAGCGCAGCTCGGCATCACGGTCTGTGTCTCGACCGGCGACGACGGCTCGGAAGCCCAAGTCAAGGACGGCAACGCCCATGTCAATTTCCCGGCAACGAGCCCCTATGTGCTGGCGGTCGGCGGCACGACTTTGCATGCCCGCAAACGCAAAAACGGGCAGGTCGCGGTCACCGAGGTCGTGTGGAATGACGGCCCCGGCAGCGGTACCGGCGGCGGCGTCAGCGACATCACCCCGGTCCCGGACTGGCAGGCGGGCACCGCACCACGCTCGATCAACCCGGGCGCTTTCGCCGGGCGCGCGATCCCGGATGTCGCCGCGAATGCCGATCCGGCGACCGGCTATGTGGTCATGTCAGGCGGCCGTCTAGGAGTTGTGGGCGGGACCAGTGCCGCCGCACCGCTATGGGGCAGCCTGATCACCCGCATCAACGCGCTGTTGAATGGTCGGATGGGCAATTTCAACGCGCTGCTCTATGGCGTGCTCGGCCCCAACGGCGTGCTGCGTGACATCACCAGCGGCAACAACGACACTGACGGTTTGCTCGATGGCCGCTTCGCCGCCGGTCCCGGTTGGGATGCCTGCACTGGCTGGGGCGCCCCCGACGGGGCTAAATTGCTGGCGGCGCTGCAATCGCCTGCGGGCTCGAACTGAACCTCGGGCAAATCGCAGCAAGGCTCCGGGGATTCCGCTTGGTGGCAAGCGCTCTCTCCGGCGCCACTTGCGATGGCACCGCCGGCAGCCGGGCGAAACGGGATCGCGGCGACGATGGTCAAGCAACGCGGCGGCGAGGGACAGCAGCCGACAGCGCCGGTCAAAGGGGGGATGACCTTGAAGAGATCGCACACGATCGTACCGCGTATATCGGCAGCGGTTTGGCTCGCCGCCGCGTTGCTTCTCGGCGACAGCAATGCCGGTGCGCAGCTCCTCGACGAGGCGCGCCAGGCCGGACGCGTGGCGTCATCGCTGCCGGCCGCCGACGAGGACTATTTCCGGGCGATGGATGGCGGGATCGCCTTGACCCCCGACGAGGTCAAGGGCCGCGACATGTGGATCGTTTGGACCGGCGGCGACGACCGGCTGTGGGACAAGCTCACCAATCTGACTTTTGGCTCGTTCGACCTGCTGAAGATCCTCTCTTCCTATCCCGGGCTCAAATTCGGCCGGGACAACCGGTGGAGCTATCTGGGCCTGGTCAACGAGCCGTGCTTTACCAAAGCGACCGGCCCCGATCCCAAGCACTATGGTTTATGGCTCGACCAGCGCGATCCCAAATGTCCGTCCGATCCGTTTGCCAATGCCGCAAAATATCCGGGTGTCGCGGTCGGCGCGCGCGGCAGGAACATGCCCATCGGCTCCTATTACGGCGAACCGACCGGGATTGTCGGACTGCGTCTCTTCCCCAATCCGGCCTTTGACGAAAAGGCGGCACAGCGCTGGGACCCAGAGCGCTTTTACAGCGACCCCAGCTACTATCTGTCAAAGGATCTGGTGCGCCCCTATCGCGTCGGCATGTCATGCGGCTTTTGTCACGTCAGTGCAAACCCGGACAGGCCGCCCGCCAATCCCGAAGCACCGCGTTGGGAAAACCTCAGCTCGACGGCTGGTGCCCAGTATTTCTGGGTCGATCGGATCTTTGCCTGGAATGCCGACCCCTCGACCTTCTTTTTCCAGGTGTTGCACACCTCGCGGCCGGGCTCGCTCGATACTTCGCTGGTGTCGACCGACAACATTAACAATCCGCGGACGATGAACGCCATCTACAGCGTGATGGCGCGTCTCGGCGTGGCAAAGCAGCTCGGCCGCGAGACCTTGGGTCAGGACAACCTCGCCAACCGGCAGTTCAACGATTTTATTAACTCCGGTCCGCTGAGCCAATTATTTCAGCCGCCGAATACGGTATGGACGCCGCATGTGCTGAAAGACGGCTCCGATTCGGTTGGCGTGCTTGGGGCGCTGAACCGGGTCTATCTGAACATCGGCCTCTACAGCGAGGAATGGCTGCGCCATTTCAACCCGATCCTTGGCGGCAAGCCGGTCACTCCGATCAAGATCACCACGGCGCGGGTGAATTCCTCCTATTGGCAAGCGACCGAGATGCAGACGCCGGACATGGCGCTGTTCCTGCTCAAAGCGTCCTATCCGCACCGGCTCAGGAACGCCCCCGGCGGTGCCGCCTATCTGAACGACCCGCCGGCGATCTTGGATCGGGGCAAGCTCGTCTTTGCCGACAATTGTGCGGCCTGTCATTCGAGCAAGGCGCCGCCGCCGCCGGCCGATGCCGATCTCGGCGCCTGCATCGGGCCGCACTACCTCGACTGCTGGAACCGCTATTGGGCATGGACCCGGACCGAGGCTTTCCGCGCCAAGATGCGCCCGATCGTCATGGCCAGCGACTTTCTCGACGACAATTTTCTGTCGAACGACGCGCGCGTGCCGGTGACCTTGTTGCAGACCAACGCCTGCAGTCCGCTTGCGACCAATGCCGTTGCCGGCAACATCTGGGACAATTTTTCGTCGGCCTCATACAAGTCGCTGCCTTCGGTCGGCACGATCACGGTTTACGACCCGTTCACCGGCAAGCCGCAGCCCTACCATATGCCGGCCGGCGGGCGCGGCTACACAAGGGTGCCGTCGCTGGTCAGCCTCTGGGCCACCGCCCCCTATCTGCTCAACAACAGCCTCGGCGAGTTCGAAGAGAGCCCGTCGGTCGCCTCTCGCATGACCTCGTTCGAGGATTCGATCACCAAACTCTTGTGGCCGCAGAAGCGCGACAAGGATGTGGTGCTCGGCGATAAGGTTCCGGGTGTGATCGACCGTACCACGGCGACGAGCTGGCTGCGTATTCCGACCGGCTATCTGCCCGACGTGCTCCAGCATTCGCAGCGGCTGGTGAATTTCTTTGTACCGCTATTCGACGAAAAAGGGCTCGACATCGGGCCGATTCCGAAGGGCACGCCGGTCGACCTGCTGGCCAATTTCGACCCGTTGCCGCCCGACGGCAGCAGCCTTGGACAGCGTCTCGCCCACGACAAGCAAGTGGTCGCGGTGGTTTTCAAGCTCGCCCATGATTTGCGCGCGCTGCCAAAGAACGCGACCGACGAGCAAGCCCAGCAGGTATTTTCGAATGCCGGCGAGCAGCTGTTCGCGCTCAGCAAATGCCCGGACTACGTCGTCAACCGCGGCCATTATTTCGGCGCACGGCTGAGCGACGCCGACAAGAACGCGCTGATCGCCTACTTGAAGACGTTTTGAGCGGCCGGTGACCTCAGGTGTGACGATCAGCAACGGCGTGTTCGACTACATTGTCGTCGGCTCGGGTGCGGGCGGCGGCACCTTGGCGGCGCGGCTCGCCGAGGCGGGCCGGCGGGTGCTGCTGCTCGAAGCCGGCGGCGACCCGCGCCTGCTGTCCGGCAGCAATGATGATCAGCCGGGGATCAATCGCTTGCCGGACGATTATGACGTGCCGGCATTTCACGGCTTTGCCTCAGAAAACGATGCGCTGCGCTGGGACTTCTTTGTCCGCCATTATGCGGACGAGGCGATGCAGGCACGCGACCCGAAATATGTCCGCGACTATCGCGGCCAGCGGGTCGACGGCATCCTCTACCCGCGCGCCGGGACATTGGGCGGGTGCACCGCACACAACGCGATGATCCTCGTCTACCCGCACAATGCCGACTGGGACGGGATTGCCGAATTGACCGGCGACGCGTCGTGGAATGCCGCGGCGATGCGCCAATATTTCACGCGGCTCGAAGACTGCCGCTATCGCGAGATCGAGCGCGTCCTGTCGCGGTTTGGCCCGAACCCCTCGCGCCATGGCTGGGATGGCTGGCTCGCCACTGAAAAAGTAATGCCGCTCGCGGCCCTCGGCGATTTCGATCTGGTTCAGACATTGCTGAATTCCGCTGCCGATGCCTTTGCCGATCTTGGTCAACCGATCGAACGGCTGATCGGCCTCGCCGAGGCCAAGGCAGATCCCAACGACTGGCGGCTGGTGGCCGAGAACGCGGTCGGTGTGCGTTATACGCCGCTGACGACGCGAGACCACCATCGCATCGGGGCGCGCGAACGCGCCCTCGAGACCGCGCAGAAATATCCCGACCGGCTCCACATCGAACTCGGCGCACTCGTCACCCGCGTCATTCTCGACAGCAATCAACGGGCCTCTGGCGTCGAATATTTGAAAGGTCCCGGCCTCTACCGTGCCCACGCGCAACCGGCAACCGCGCCGGGGGTGCCGATGCAGGCCGTCGCCGGGCGCGAGGTGGTCTTGTGCGGCGGCGCCTTCAACACGCCGCAATTGTTGATGCTGTCCGGGATCGGCCCAGCCGAAATACTGCGGCCGCTCGGCATTCCGGTGCGGATCGAATTGCCGGGCGTCGGCAAGAATTTGCAGGATCGCTATGAGGTCGGCGTCGTCAATCGGATGAATTTCGAGCGCTGGAAGATCCTGGATGGCGCTGCCTTCAGCCGCGGCGACCCGCAATATCGCGAATGGGCGGCCGGGCGCGGTGGCGTTTATGCCAGCAATGGCGCGCTTCTGGCGGCAATCCTCAAATCGCGGCCCGAGCGACCGCTGCCGGATCTGTTCTGCTTTGCGCTGCTCGGTTTGTTCGGCGGCTATTTCCCCGGCTATTCCTCGCTCGAAGTGACCAAGCCCAATTATCTGACCTGGGCGGTCTTGAAAGCGCACACCCGGAACCGGGCCGGCCAGGTATGGCTGCGTTCGGCCGATCCGCGCGATCCCCCGGCGATCAATTTTCACTATTTCGAGGAAGGCAGCGACAGCGCCGGTGAAGACCTCGATTCGGTCGTCGCCGGCATCCGGTTTGTCCGCCGGCTGACCAGGGAGTTGAAGGAGCGCGGGCTGATCGCCGCTGAAGAGCAACCCGGCGATGCGCTGCAGAGCGATGACGAGTTGAAGGATTTTGTTCGCACCCACGCCTGGGGTCACCACGCTTCGTGCACTTGCGCAATCGGCCCGCGCGCCGCCGGCGGCGTCGTCGGCAGCGACTTTCGCGTGCACGGCGCCCAGGGGCTGCGCGTCGTCGACGCCTCGGTGTTCCCGCGGATCCCCGGTTTTTTTATCGCCAGCGCTGTTTACATGGTCGCCGAAAAAGCCGCCGACGTCATCCTCGCCGGGAAATAGACAATCATCGGTCGCTCTGCGGCGTCGGAGGTCGATCCCCTCAGCGGCTTAAAGCGGGCGTCGGCATCGCCCGGTTGAGCCATGCCGTACATCGGCGGACCGGTCAGCGTCGGCGCCGCAGAGCGGGCGATTGAGAGTCGGCTGACGGTGTGGCACCATCCGGCGGGCGGCAAGGATGAGGCGGTCGGCTGTCGTTTCCCAGCAAACGATGTTTGGCGGACTGATATCGCGAATGCTTCGACTGGCAGCTTGTCTGGTGGCGGGTATGGCGGCGCTGTCTCCCGCCTGGGCCGCCGATGGGGCCAAATGCGGCGCCAAGCTGGTCGTGCTTTGGGGTGACGGCGTGCATGACGACACGGCGGCGCTGAACGCCTGGCTTCGTGGCGATGCCGCCATCTGGGGGCGGACCGGAGGCAGCGTCGGGCCGCAGATTGCGGATCACGCGTTTCGCCTGAGCGCCCCGATCTACATTCCGAGCGGTACCGGCCGCACCATCGAACATTTTCAATTCGTCTGGCCGACCCGGGGGGAGATCGTCTCAGGCGGCACGATCATCGCCGGCGCCGACCCGAACCGGCCGCCGGTTGCAACCCGCATCACCAAGATCGGCGCCGGTCCCAAAGAAGGCGTCCCGTTCCCGAGTGAGACACCCAAACCCGCCGCCCCTCAAGACCGGACCGATTGCCTCGTTTCCTGACCGGGATGGCCGCTATCGGCGGGCCGGCGACAGCCTGCGATCCTAGTGGTCTGATCCGGCGAATGAGACTCACCCAAACTTATCTGATTGATCGCGGGGGAATGCCATCGGTGTCGGTGGCGACATAGGGCTCGACCATTTTCCTGGGATCGACGATCCGGTCGAATTCCGCCTCGGTAACAAAGGCGAGGTCGAGCGCGGCCTGCTTCAACGTCAGATCCTGGTCCATGGCGTGGTGCGCGATCTTTGACGCCTTGTCGTAACCGATTACCGGTACGAGAGCGGTCACCAGCATCAGCGAGCGCTCAAGGTATTGGTCGATCTTTTTCCGGTTCGGCTTGGCGCCCTCGACCAGGAACTTGCGGAAATTGATGCAGCCATCGCCGAGGATCGTGATCGAGTGCATGATGTTGAAGATGATCAGCGGCTTGTAGACGTTCATCTCGAGATCGCCGCCGGCGCCGCCGAGACCCGTCGCGACATCGTTGCCGATCACCTGCGCCGCGATCATCATCAGCGCCTCGGCCTGTGTCGGGTTGACCTTGCCGGGCATGATCGACGAGCCCGGCTCGTTTTCGGGGATCAGCAGTTCCGCAAACCCGGCGCGGGGACCGCATGACATCAGTCTGATGTCATTGGCGATCTTGTAAAGCGAGACGGCAAGCGTGCGCAGTGTCCCCGACAGCTGGACCAGCGCGTCGTGCGCGCCCTGGACGGCGAACTTGTTTGGCGCGCTGACAAACGGCAGGCCGGCAAGCCGCGCGATCTCGGCCGCGGCGGCTTCGGCAAAGCCGGGAGCCGCGTTGATGCCGGTGCCGACTGCGGTGCCGCCCAGCGCCAGCCGGTAAACCCCTTTTAGCGCATCGTCGAGCCGCTCGATGTCGTCCTCGAGCATTCCAGCATAGCCCGACCATTCCTGGCCGAGCGTGATCGGCGTTGCATCCTGCAGATGGGTGCGGCCGACCTTGACGATATCCTTCCACGCGGCGGCCTTGACCGAAATCGCGTCATGCAGCGCCCGAATCGCCGGGATCAAGCGCTGGTTGACCGCGATTGCCGCCGCGATATGCATCGCCGACGGGAAAGTGTCGTTCGACGATTGCGACATGTTGACGTGATCATTGGGATGTACCGGCGTCTTGCTGCCGAGTTCGGTGCCGGCGAGTTGACAGGCGCGGTTCGAGATCACCTCGTTGACGTTCATGTTGAATTGCGTGCCGCTGCCGGTCATCCACACATGCAACGGGAACATGTCGTGATAACGGCCGGCGAGGATCTCGTCGGCGACTTCGACGATCAGCGCGCGGCGCCTGTCATCGAGCCGTTTGTCCTGATGATTGGCGTTGGCCGCCGCCTTTTTCAGGATTGCATAGGCGGTGATCATCTCGCCCGGGATCAGATCTTTGCCGATACTGAAATGTTCGAGCGAGCGTTGGGTCTGCGCGCCCCAGAGCTTGTCAGCCGGGACGTCGACCTCACCCAGACTATCCTGCTCTTTGCGAAATTCGGTCATCGTTGATCCTCTCGCCGACCCGGTTCAACACAACGTAATATTTAGCATCGACGAATAAAGACTGGATGCCATATTGGTCTACTGCGGTTTTGATGTCTTGGCTCTTACATTGTTAGGGAACTGGAACGCGTAAAGCAAACCGCGGCTGAATCGGCAGATAAGAACACACAACCAGGCCATCCATCCGTTGCCGACCACCGATCGAGACATCACTACGGCCGGCTGCAAGCCGGTGCGCGACCAGTTTCATTCCTTTAACCTTGCGGTCCTGCCGTAACAGATACTCGATCCCCGCAAACATAATTCGCCATATCGGTGCGGGTTCCGCGAGCGGTATATTACACCCGGTGGGTTGCAGGGATGGCCGATCGCAAGGGCGCTCACCATCAGACGGGAGAGGCAAATCATGGCTGATTACCGCGTTATCTCATCGGACAATCACGTGTTTGAGCCAGCGGACCTGTGGACGAGCAGAGCCCGGCCGATGTTCAAAGACCGGGTCCCGCAACTGGTCCGTGAATATGACGGCGATTGGTGGTACTGCGACGGCCATCGGACGATCGGGCTGGCCGCCGGGGCCCAAACCGGCATGCGGTTTGAGGCGCCGGAACAGATGGTCCGTACCACGACCTTTGATAAAGTCCGGCCCGGCGGCTACGATCCCGCGGCGCATCTTCAGGATATGGATGCAGACGGCGTGGATGTAAGTGTGGTCTACCCCACGGTTGGCCTGTTGCTGTACAGCGTGCCGGACAGCGCCCTGTTGTCAGAGATTTTCAGAAACTACAACGATTGGCTTGCCGAGTTCTGCGCCGCGCAACCAAAGCGTCTCAAGGGCATCGCGATGATCAACGTCGATGATGCGCAGGAAGGGGTCAACGAGCTGCGACGTTGCGCCAGGATGGGGTTGGCGGGCGGCATGATCACCGTCTATCCCCCGGAGGGGAAGGGGTACGATCATCCGATGTACGAGCCGCTGTGGGCGGCGGCCCAGGATCTGGATATCCCGCTCGGCATGCACATCGCGACCAACCGGCCGGGCCCGGGACAGGATTTTGGGCTCGAGGACCGCAACCGTGTGCGCAACTCCTTCCTGGCCAATGCCGACCACTGGGTGCGGATGTCTCTCGGTGAAATGATCTTCAGTGGCGTGTTTGAGCGCTATCCAAAACTCCAGGTCGGCACCGTCGAGCACGAACTGTCTTGGATTCCCCACTTTCTCGACCGCATCGACTACACCTATACCCAACGGGTCCAGCAGGAACGCTACCGGTTCAAGGAGGCCATGCTGCCCAGCGACTATTTCCACCGCAATGTATTCGCCGGCTTCCAGGAAGACGCGATGGGTATCCGCGACCGCCACATCATCGGTGTCGACAATCTGCTCTGGGGCTCCGACTATCCCCATGTCGAATCCACCTTCCCCCGGAGCCACCAGATCATCGAGGAGATACTGAAGGACTGCACGGACGAAGAGAAGGCCAAGATCGCTGGAGGCAATGCAGCCAGGATATACCATCTCAACTAATGATATGATCCAGACTGATGTCTGGATCATATCAGGATGTCACGTTGATATCCCGCCCTTTGCCGCCATAAGACCACCGGTCGGGAGGGCTTCTTCCCCGCCAGCCGTCCGAATAGCCCCGCCCAGGTCCAGCGGGCGGCGTTATTCGGCGGCGAGCAGTGGCGGCGGCACGACGGCACGCTCGCTCTGGGTCATCGGCTGCGGCCACCAGCGGTCCTCCCATTCGGAGAACAAGCCTTTGAGCTTAGGCATGACCTGGTCGGCGAACAGCCGCGTATTATAGGCCGCGAGTTGCTTGCCCATATTGCCGAACTGCAGCAACAGCATCAGATGGCCGACATTGAGGTCGGTCGCGACCTCGGTCAATTGCCGGGCGACCTCATCGGGCGAGCCGATGATGACATAGCCGCGATCGACGATGTCGGCGATGTCGGTCGTGGCGCGCGCCTGTTGGCGGGCGTTAAGGCTCGCCGCACGCCCGATCTGCCCCTGAACGCCGGCGCGTTGCGTCGCTTCGGTAATGTAGCCGGGCGGCATCGCCCAGCGCGGGTCGACGCGCAGACAGCGGCCGTAGAAATACTCGGCCGGCTCCTTGTAAAGCCGCAACGCGGCTTCGCGGCTGTCGGCAACACCGACGAACTGCAGAAACCCGGCCCGATACGGGTTCCGGTCCTTGCCGAGCCGCGCCATCTCGTCCCAAAAGCCCTGCATCGTGGCGCGTCCGTCCTTGAAGCCGAAATAGGACAGGTAGGCATAGACGTAATCCATCCGCGCGCACCACTGCCAGGTCTCGACCGAGCCGCCGCCCGGGATCCAGATCGGCGGGTGCGGCTGCTGCACCGGCCGCGGCCAGATGTTGACATAGCGTTGCTGGTTGAACCGGCCGTTGAAGGCAAACGTGTCCTGTTCGGTCCAGGCGCGCAGCACCAGGTCATGGGCTTCGTAATAGCGCTCGCGCAACTGGCTCGGGTTCTGGCCATAGGCAAAGCAGGTGTCCATCGGCGAGCCGACCGGGAAGCCGGCGATCAGCCGCCCGCCGGAAATCACGTCGATCATCGCGAACTCTTCGGCCACCCGTGTGGGCGGATTGTAAAGAGCGAGCGAATTGCCGAGAACGCACAGGGCCGCGTTGCTGGTGCGCCGGGCCAGCGCTGAAGCGATCAGATTGGGCGATGGCATCAGGCCGTAGCCGTTCGAATGGTGCTCGTTGACGCAGACCGCGTCAAAGCCGCATTCGGCGGCGAATTCGAGCTCATCCATAAAGTCGTTGTACATGTGATGCGCCCGCCGCGGGTCGAACAGCGAGGAATGGATGTCGACCCACACCGACGGGTTCTTCTCGCGGAAGTCGTCCGGCAACTCGGTGTAGGGCATCAGATGAAACCACAACAACTTCATCGCACTTCCTCGCTCGCGGATTTCACTCGCCAGCCTGATCCCGGGGCAGTGGTTCGTCAAGCCGCACCCGCCCGGCCGGCGCGTGCACATGCCGGCGCACAGACTGTCGCACTTTGTCATTTATGGGGATATGCTGCGCCCCTCCCTCCGGCATCGAGGCAAGATTGTTGTGCAGTCGAGACCGATGGCTTTTGCCGCGTGTCGCCCTGATGGTGCTTCCAGCGGCGCTGTCTGCGTGTGCCACTCCGCCGGCGCCGCCGCTGAACCCATTTGTCGGCACTTGGGCGAACACCGACAACGATACGATCACGATTCGCCCGGATACAGTTGTCCAGCATCAGCCTAACGGCGCCAGCACCCCGCTCGACAGCCAGACGTGCAACGGCAATTTCAGCTTTAGCTATGCGACCTGGAACCGCGAGACACTGACCGGGTTGTTGCCGCGGCAGCCGAACCTCGACCAGAATTTATCGGCGCTGCTCGCGGCGGCAACCTATCCGGTCGCCGTGCTGCACTGCGACCGCGGCGATCACACCTATGTGCTGCTCAATGATCATCAGCTCGTCGCCATCTATCGCGATGGCGACATCGGGGTCGTGGAGCAGCTGGCCCGGCGATGATTCTGCCATGTTCAGGACGTGTCGCGAGCGGGTTTGTGCGGGCCGGGTGGTGAGAACGGTCAATCGAGTTGAGCAATGCCGTACCCTCATCTACCCTGTACTGATTGGTGTCGGTCTTGGCATCCTCGCTGCTTGCGCCGCAAAGCCGCCGCCCCCCGCGCCAAAGACGGTAGCCGTCGAGCCGCCACCGCCGCCGCCGCCGGCCCCGCGCAAGCGGCGGATATTTCCGCTGCCGACTCGCAAACCGATGCCGCCCGAAACCACGGCGAGCCTGCCCGAAGCCGGGGCCGAATCCGCGACGGCTGCTCCGCCGGCGCCGGCGCTGACAGCCGCCCAACTGATCGGGCTCGACCAGCCGGCGACGCGGCGCCTGCTCGGACCCGCGACCGAACAGGCCGAGGCGCCCCCGGCGAGCATCTGGCGGTATCGCACCGCGACCTGCGAGCTTGATCTGTTCTTTTATCTCGATCTGCGCAGTGGCAAGATGCGGACTTTGCATTACGCCGTCAAAGGCGACCAGGCCGACCGCGAGGATTGCCTGCGCTCGGTCGTCGCCGAGCATGGCACCTGAGGCCGCCCGAAACGATGCCGCATCTGCTTCTCGTCGACGACGACGACCTGTTCCGCGAGTCGCTGGGCCTCAACCTTATCGATGAAGGTTACGAGGTTACCAGCTTCGCCAATGGCAGCGACGCGCTCGCCTATCTCGACGGCGGCGGCGGTGCCGATGTCATGCTGCTCGACTGGCGCATGCCGCAATTGACCGGGATCGAGGTGCTGCGGCGCATGCGTGGTCAGGGGATTGCCATCCCGGTCATCTTTCTGACCGCCCTCTCCGACGACATCTACGAAGAGGCGGCTCTTGCCGGCGGTGCGATCGATTTTATCGACAAGTCCCGCCGCCTGCCGATCTTGGTCAAGCGCTTGCAGCTGATCACCGATGGAGCGCGGCCGGCCGCCGATCCGGCGCCAAAACGCTCGGACGCGATGGTCCTCGGCACACTGGAGTTGCGTCTCGACGTCAATCGGGCAATCTGGGCGGGACAGACCATCGATTTGACGTTGACAGAATTCAAAATCCTGGTGCTCCTCGCGGAAAAGGCCGAGCAGGATGTCGGCTATCGCGACATCTATGACCTTGTCCACGGCAAGGATTTCGTCGCCGGGCACGGAGCAGAGGGATATCGCGCCAATGTCCGCACCTTCATCAAGCGCATCCGTAAAAAGTTCCGCGACGTCGACCCCAATTTCGACCACATCCAGAATTACGCCGGGTTCGGATACCGCTGGACAGCGTAGCGGTGAATGGCGGCGCGGGCTGCGCTGGGCATGGTCGCTGACCGGCAAGACCGTCCTGCTCGCAATCATTTTTCTGCTGGTGCCGGCATTTCTCTACATCCAATTCCGCAACGCCTACGAAGAGAGCCAGCAATTGCTGCTGCGCAGCGTCCGCGACGAGGGCCGGGTGATCAGCCAATCGCTGCTGCCGCTGCTGCAGAACGCGAACATCGACACGCTGCCTACACTCGGCGCCAGTCTGTCGCGCTTTGCCGGGGAGGTCACGACGATCAAATTGCTGCTGGCCCCGGCCGGCGCCGGCAGCGATGGATTTTATTATGTCGCCTCCTGGCCGACGGTGGCGGCAGCGAACCTTCAGGCCGAGCGCAACACTTTGGCGCAGCAAGGGGTGCTCGATCAGCTCGCCCAGAACTGCCAGGGCGAGCGGCCGTTTTCGCTGATCTATCATCGCCCGACCGGCGGCGCCGAAATTGTCACCGCGGTGACCCCGCTGGCCACCGCGGTGGGCTGTTGGGCGGTCGTGGCGTCGTTCTCCCAGGATGCCTTTCCGACGGCACATCTCGGCCAGCCCTATTGGGCGACGCCGTCGATCCGCGTCGCCGCGATCATCTATGTTGCGATGGCGGCGATTACTTTTTCGACGCTGCTCAGCCTGCGCAGCGGTTTGCGCCGTTTCGCCCGGCGCGCCCGGCGGATCCGCGATCAAGGGCCCGATACCGGATCGTTCGGCGCGCGCGCCGATCTGCCTGAACTCGGCGAGGTCGCTGCCGAGTTTGACCGCATGGTCGAGGCGCTCCACCGCTCCGCTGCCGAAATCCGCCAGGCGGCGGAAGACAACGCCCACGCCTTCAAGACGCCGATTGCGGTGATCCGCCAGTCGCTCGAGCCGTTGCGCCGCAGCCTTCCCGTGGACAACCCGCGCGCCCAGCGCGCGATCGGCGTCGTCGAGCACGCGCTCGACCGCCTTGACGGGCTCGTCGCCTCGGCGCGTGAGCTCGATGAAGCCGCCGCGGACCTGATCGATGAGCCGTTAACGCCGGTCGATCTCGGACGGGTCATCGGACAGCTGGTCCAGACGCGCTCGGCGATCCCCAACGATCGCGACGTGATGATCGTGCTGGCCAGCCGCAACCTGACGATCACCTCGGATCTGTTGCCCGGGGTCAATGTTCTCGGCAGCGAAGCGATGATCGAGACCGTTTTTGACAATCTGATCGACAATGCGGTGTCGTTCTCGCCATCCGGCGGCGAAGTCGTGATCCATATGTCGCATGACGGCCGTTTTGCCCACCTGACCGTCTCCGATCGCGGGCCGGGCGTGGCCGAAGTCCAGCTCGACCGCATCTTCGACCGCTATTATTCCGAGCGTCGCGACGGCCCCGGCGAGGAGGCGCCGGGCAGCTATTTCGGGATCGGCCTATGGATTGCGCGGCGCAATGTCGAGGCGATGGGCGGTACGATCATTGCCGAGAACCGCGCGCCGCGCGGGCTCCAGGTTCACGTCCGGCTGCCGCTGGCGCCGGGCCGCGGCTGATGCGCCGATGCGACCGGAGCCGCCGAGCCTGATGGAGGCGCGGCTCAAGACCAGCTTGTGGATCAGAGCGCTGATCCGGCGCTGCGATCTCGCCGCGATCGGCGTCGCGGTCGTGGCCCGCGGCGATGGCGATGCCGGTGCGGTGTTGCTCAAGCTCAACGCGCGCGACGACGGCTGCTCGGTATTGGCCCAGGCGCGCGGGCCGGATGGCGAGCTGATCTGGATGCGGGCGACCGGGCCGGCGCCGGTTCCCGAAGCCGATGCCGATGCGTATATCGCGCGACAGCGGCGGCGCGACCCGGATTTGTGGGTTATCGAGATCGAAACCGGGTCGCCAGCCGCGGTTCTCGACGGGCGCGTCGTATGAGCGATCCTTCGCGCGAACAATCCGGACGCGATATCGGCTCGTGGGGCAGGTAAGACTACCCGGTCGGTGCGCAGCAGACGCCCGGCGCCGGGCCACCGCGGCGAGATTGTTGCACAACGCAAATTCGATTTACCGATATGCACCAAATCTCAAATTTGTCTCGTCAGGCTCAGGCAACCGGTCTGAGAGACGCGACGGAACAAGTTGCCTCGCCTGAAATCTGCGCGCAGAGTTGCCGCTGTGTCCTGGCGTCGCGCCCGACGGGATCAGTGTAAGCGCCTATGCGTCTTCAAGTAATCGCCGCGCTATTGTTCAGTATGCTTGTCGCCGAGACGCTGCCTGCCGGCGCGATCGCCAATCCGGCGCCCAGCGACAACGACAAGGTGATCGCCGAGAGTCTCGCCGAAATGCTGCGCGACGCCCGCACCGTGATCTCGAACAACGAAGACCTGATCAACAATCCGGCAATCGGCGACAAGCACCTGACGGGCAGCAAGGTGCTGGGCGACGCCGTCGCGCTATATCGCAAGAATACCGGGGTCGATCCTCAGGCGATCGACCCAAACTCGCGCCAGGGCCGTTTGCTGCGTGCGATGATGAATGCGATCGTTGAAGTGATGGACGACAATCAGGACACGATCAACGACAAGGGCACCGGTTTCAAAGGCTTTATTCCGGCAGTGTTCGGCCGGCTTGTCGGCGAAGCCTTCAACGCTTTGGCCGAGGACCAGGCGGTCATCAAGATCACCGCGCCGCCCGATCTCGTCCGCAACATCAGGGCGCGGCCCGACGCCTGGGAGACCGGGGTGATCGCGAACAAGCTGCTGAGCCCCAATTGGCCAAAGGGTGAACCGTTTTCCGCCGATGTCACGATCAACGGCCGTCCCGCCTACCGCATTGCGGTTCCGGAGTATTATACGCAATCCTGTCTCGCCTGCCACGGCAGCCCCAAGGGCGAACTCGACATTACCGGGTATCCAAAGGAGGGGCGAAAGATCGGTGATCTCGGCGGTGTCATCAGCATCACCCTGCTGCGCTGACCGGGCCGGCGCGAGCCCCGGGATCATGGCGCGGCTGTCGATACGCGCCCGGCTGGTCGTGTTGTCGGGGGCGCTGCTGCTGTTTCTGCTCGCCAGCAATTTTTACCTCAACCAAAAGCTTGCCGAGAATGCCGACGGCATGGACCGGGCCGCTGATCTTCTCGGCGAGATCGAAGAGGCGAACGGCGCCCAGATCGCCTTTGGCGAGATGCGCTACTGGCTCACCGATCTCGCGGTCAGCATGCTGGCATTGTCTCAGCGCAACGCCGCATCGGCTCACCAGAGAATGGAAAAATATCTCGACGCCTTGGCGCATCACCGACCCGATGCGGTGGCGCAAATTCGCGCCGAGCTGGCGCGATATGACGATTACGCCAACAAGGCCGTCAACGAATACGTCGACGATCGCCGGGTGATCGGCAATTCGTTGTTGGCGCAGGCGAGCCTGCACAGCGTTGCCGCCGACAGGTTGTTGGCAAGGATTGTCGCCCAGCTCACCGAGCAGGCACTGGCCGCGCGCGAGCGTGTGGTTCAGCAGGCGAGAGCGGCCAGCGAGGTCTCGCGCCTGGTCGCCGCGGCGGCGATCCTCGTCGGTGCGCTGCTGACGCTGCTGGTGCTGCGGTCGATCGCGATGCCATTGCGCCAGCTTGTAATCGCGATGCACGGTCTCAATACCGGCAATCTCGCCGTCGCCATCCCGCCCGCCGGGCCCGATGAGATCGGCGCCATGGCGCGCACCCTCGCCGCGTTTCGCGACACCCTCAACGAACTGCGCCGCACCTTGGCGGAATTCGAAGCGCTGCGTGCGGTCGGCCGCGCCGTCGGTTCCACCCTCGACCTGCCGGCGGTGCTCAGCCTCGTTGTCGCCCGCGCGGTCGAGTTCTCCGGGGCAGCGGCTGGCAGCATCTACGAATTTGACGACACGCTGCGGGAATTTCATTTTCGCACGAGCTACGGCGCCGAAACCGAGTTGGTCGACCAGCTGAAGGCGCGTCCAATCCGCTACGGCGAGGGTGCCGTCGGGCAGGCTGCGATCACCAGCGCGCCGACGCAGATCTCGGATCTTCGGGCGCCGGGCAACACCGGTGTCGCCGGGCTGGTCGAAGAACTCGTGCGGCTGCGCTACGGCTCGCTGCTCGCCGCACCATTGTTGCACGAACAGACGATCCTTGGCGGATTGATCGTGTTCCGCCGCGAGACCGGCAATTTCTCGGAAGAGGCGGTCCGGCTGGTCGAAGCGTTTGCGATCCAGTCGGCGCTGGCGGTGCGCAACGCCAAATTGTTCGACGCGCAACGCCGGCGCGAAGCTGACCTGCAGGCCGCTCACAACCAGCTCAAAGCGGCGCAGGCGAGCCTGATCCAAGCGGAAAAGATGGCCTCACTGGGTCAATTGACCGCGGGCATCGCTCACGAGATCAAAAATCCGCTCAATTTTGTCAATAACTTTGCCGAATTATCGCGCGAGTTGCTCGACGAGTTGAAAGCAACGCTCGCAGCGAACGCCAGCGCGGTGGCGGAAACCCGCGATGATCTCGATGATCTGGTCGCGACGCTCGACGCCAATCTCAGCAAGATCGTCGAGCATGGTCGCCGCGCCGACGGCATCGTTACCAGTATGCTGCTGCATTCGCGCAGCGGCAGCGGCGAACGGCGAAAAAGCGACATCAACGCGCTGATCGAAGAGGCGCTCAATCTGGCGTTTCATGGCGTCCGCGCGCGCGATCGCGACTTCAACGTCACGCTAGAACGCGATCTCGATCCTCGGCTGGCGCCGATCGACATCGTGCCGCAGGACATCACCCGGGTCTTTCTGAACCTTTTCGGCAACGCCTTTTACGCCGTCAACAAGCGGCGGCGCGAGGCGGGGGCCAGGGCCTATGCGCCGGTGGTTGGCGTCACTTCCCGCGATGATGCCGAGGAGGTCGAAATCCGGATCCGCGATAATGGCATCGGCATGCCGCCAGAAATCCGCGACCGTGCGTTCACACCGTTCTTCACCACAAAACCGAGCGGCGAGGGGACCGGTCTCGGTCTATCGATCAGCTATGACATCATTGTCCAGCAGCATGGCGGCACCCTGACCGTCGACAGCCGCGAGGGCGAGTTCACCGAATTCACGATCCGACTGCCGCATACCCCACCCGCCCTGGTTCCGCCGGCTGCGGCGGCCGCGAGCGGGGCGGTCGCATGACCGAGCCCATCAGCCGGATGACGGCGGTTTGCCCCGATGTCGAGATCGTCGAGGAGACCACCGCGTTCAAACGCTTTTTGCGCATCGACACGGTTCGCTTTCGTCACCGCCTGTTTTCGGGCGAATGGAGTGCGGTCCACGCTTATGACGTGTTGCGGCGCGGAGCAGCGGTAGCGATAGTGCTCTATGATCCCGATCGTGACATGGTGGTACTGATCGAACAGTTTCGGCTTCCGGCATTGGCGGCCGGCGGTTCGCCGGTCCAGCTCGAGGTGGTTGCCGGTCTCGTCGACGGCGATGAAACGCCGGAAACCGTGGCGGTGCGCGAGACCGGTGAAGAGACTGGCCTCACCGTCACCGGCGAACTCGTCCCGATCCAGCGCTACCTGCCGTCGCCTGGTGCCTCGGACGAGAGCGTCTTTCTGTTTTGTGCGCGGATCGATGCGCGGGCGGCGGGCGGTGTGCACGGCTCGGCGCAAGAAGGCGAAGACATTCGCACGGTCGTCAAGACCATCGCCGAAATCGAAACCTTGCTCGACGCCGGAGCGATCGAGAACGGCCACAGCCTCGTCGCCCTCTATTGGCTCCTGCGCCACCGCGCCGAACTGCGCCGGCGGTGGCTTCCTGAACTGGAAACCTGAGGCATGGAGCCCGGGCGTAGTGACACGCCGAAATTGCGCCGCGACGCCTGTCCTTGGACGGTGCTTTGCGCCGATCCGGAGACTCGCAAGGAGACCCGTAAGCCAGCGTCATCGGGCATCCTCCAGCGGCCGGTCAGCCGACCGGGATCTTGGGGTAGACGCCGAGACGAAGGCAGAGCAGGGATATGGCCATGGATCTAATCGTGCACAATGTCAGGCTTTCCGACCGGCCGGACGCCGCGCCGGTCGATATCGGCGTCCAGGACGGCCGGATCGCAGCGATCGGCCCAGGGCTCGACGGTCAACGGGCCGGGGCCGCCGGCGAAAGCTATGACGCCGACGGCCGGCTCGCCGCTCCCGGGCTGATCGAAACCCACATCCATCTCGACAAATCGCGACTGATCGATCGGCTGCCGGCTGAGCCCGGCCGTCGGATCAACCCGATGAAGCGCGTCGCCGCGATCAAAAAGGATCTGAGCGTCGAGGACGTGCACCGGCGCGCGGCCTTGACGCTTGAAGACTGCATCGTCAACGGCACGACCCGGATGCGCACCCAGGTCGAGGTTGACCCGGCGATCGGCATGCGCGGGTTTGACGGCGTCGCAGCGGCGATCGCCGATTACCAATGGGCGATTGATGTCGAGATCTGCGTCTTTGCGCAGGACGGGCTGACCAATTATCCCGGCACCGACGAGCTTCTGGTCGAGGGCCTCAAACGCGGCGCCAAGGCGATCGGCGGCGCGCCGCGCTATGATCCCGATCATGCGGGCCAGATCCGCCGCATCTTTGAGCTGGCGCGCGAATTCGACGCCGATATCGACATCCATCTCGATGTCGGCGACACCCCCGATGAGCTCGATATTCCGCTGGTATGCGATCTCGCCGAGCAATACCGCCGCGGCGGCCGGGTCACGGTCGGCCACATGGCGAAATTGTCGACCCTGCCGCTCGACCGGCTGGCGGTGATCGCGCGGCGCATGGCCGATGCCGGTGTTGCCGTTACCGTCTTGCCGCTGACCGATCTTTTTGTCATGGGCCGGGACCAGGACCACAACATCCGGCGCGGCGTCGCCGACGCCAATTTCCTGGTCGAGCACGGTGTCAACTGCTCGCTGTCAACCAATAATGTGCTGAACCCGGTCACCCCCTATGGTGATTGCTCGCTGATCCGGATGGCCAATCTGCACGCCAATGTGCTGCAACGCGGCCGCGCCCAAGAGTTGCGTGAATGCTTCGCGATGCTGACCGAGCGCTCGGCGCGCCTCCTCAACCTCGAGGATTACGGCTTCGCGGTCGGCAATCCGGCCGATATCGTTGTGATCGACGCCACCTCGCCCGAACAGGCGATCGCCCAGATCCGACCGCCGCTCGCGGTGTGGAAGCGGGGCCGCCGCACCATCAGGCGCCACCCGCCCGAGATCTTCCGTCCAGGCATTCGAGCGTGATCAAAGCGCGCGCTCAACCGAGAAACTCGCGCAGCGCCGCAACGAGATCCTTCGGATTGTCGCCCTGCACCGTGTGACCGGCGCGGGGGATCTTGACCCACCTTCCGTCCGGGAGTGCCGCCGCCAGACGCTCGGCATCCTCATCGTGGAACACGTCGCTTTCGCTGCCGCGCACGACCAGGGTCGGGCAATTGACAGCGGCAAGCCCGTCGGCGAGACCGCGACGCTCGGCGGCATGCTGATCGCCGCCCATCCCCTGAAACCGCCGCCGGTCGTATTTCCACACCCAGTTGCCGTCGTCCTGGCGCCGCAGATTGTGCATCAGGCTGCGTCGCAGGATTACCGGATCACGCCGCGGGTTGAATTCGAGCGCGCGCTCGATGATCGCCTCCAGCGAGGCCGGCTCGGCGCCGCCATTGACAAAATTGCGGATGCGGCTCGATCCGGGGCGGCGGACGTTCGGGCCGGCATCGATGAGGACCAGCGCCGACAAGGTTTCGGGGTGGGCGATCGCATAGGCGAGGCCGTTGATCGCCCCCATCGACATGCCGACCAGCACAAACCGGTCGAGACCGATCGCCGCGGCAAAGCCCTTGACGTCTTCCCGCTGGGCAGAGATCGAATAATTCGCGTCGGGTGCCCAGTCGGTGTCGCCGTGGCCGCGCTGGTCGACGGCGAGGCAGTGGAAATCGTCGCGCAATGCCAGGCAGCACAGGTCCCAGGTGTGCGCGGTCAACGCCCCGCCGTGCAGAAACAGGATCGGCGGTTTTCCTTCAGTCCCCCAATCGAGATAGCGAAACCGCAGATCGTTGACGACGGCATGGCGCTCGTTCGGCAGTACCACCTCGTCAAAGCTGAACCCCGCGCGCACCGAAGTCGATTGCAGATGCTCGCGATATTCCTCGGGGGACAAGCTCATGGGTTGGGTACTCCGGTAAGACGCCGCGGGCGAGAACACGAGCCACCCTTTAGCACGAGCGCGTACATCGCCGCCATCATCCACAGGCGAGCTTCCGTGCTTTTACGCGGGTCGCCCCCCGCTGAGCAGATGACCGGTGGCCTTCAAAAGCGCCGCCGCGAGTGCCACCCGCTTAATGCCGGAGCGCCGGCCACAATTCGGCGCGACGGTCTAATTTCGCAGACCCGGCGGTCAGGTCTGCCGTCTTCCCCGGCCCAGGCCGACGACAGCAAGTCCGGCGACACCGGTGGTCAGCAACGCGAGCGCGGACGGCTCGGGAACCACATTGATCTCGAGCACGAAGCTGTCCGCGTGTGCCCCAGTTCCCCAGGTCCATTCATATATGCCCGGTGTCACACCGAGGCTCACAAAGCTTGCGTTATCCCAGACTGCGCCGCTCATCAGCGGAGTGCCGGAGGTGTAGCCAGGCGGTACAAGAAGACCGATTTGCAGGCCAATTCCTACAATGCTGACCGGATCTCCACTGCCATTGCTGGCGTTTGTCGCCGGCCCGCTGCCGAAATTCGCCGGTGCGTCGACCCCGGTATAGGCGTCATCGCCACCATCCGCTCCGGTTGTCGTCCCGATGCCGAGCAGCGCCTGCTTCGGGTTCAAGAAGGGTAAGCTGTTGACGTTATGCGAATCGAAGGTGAGCGCGCTGAGGTCGAATGTTCCGCTCCCGGTGGCGACGACGTCAGCTCCCTGCTCATTCAGCGTTTCGAGGTAGGTGGCCTGTGCCGATGACGCGGCAACGCTGCAACCGATCAGCAGCACCACGCGACCGGCGAGACCTCCCGATTGGGAAATGCGCATTGCGAACTTCCATGAGGGTTTTTGCGCATGGTAATTGTCGGCGATGCTAAAGGGCTGTCCTATCCTCGGCAAGCAGTTGTTTTGTTAATGAATGCTATCGTATGGAATATAGTAGCGTTGTGCCCTGTGCTGCCGGGTTGCACGACGGACCCGACCGCGCCATGACATTCCTCGCTACGGGAAGCGGCATCACTTCGCTGAAGCCGCCGCCCGGCAAGCGAGCTTCTGCGTCGGCTTGCCGATTTGTGCCGGCCGCCTGCGCGCCCGAGACATGGCTCCGCGGCGCCAAAGTGCCGAGCCGGCGTTGTGTCCGCGACCCAACAGCGTAGACTTCGGGGCGGGACGGCCAGAGCGGGTCTTTGGCGAAGGCTTATTTTTCGTGGCCGCAAGCGGCGG
>DATJLK010000085.1:0-16817 GCA_035509615.1 Allostellaceae bacterium
GCGTACCTGTTCGGGTGGCACCCCGAGCACTTCGGCGAGGTCAAGCCTGACTTTTGCGACGCCGCGACCACTGCCGGTGTAGAGCGTGTACTGACGTGTCACCGGATCGTAATCGGCAACATTGGTGCGCGGCTCCATCGGAGCGCCGGTTACCCGCTGAGCCCAGGTTTCGAGCTTCACAACATGCGCGGCGCCGGCAAATGCGGTGGCGGTCGCAGCTTCATCGCCGAGTTCGATATCGATGCAGAGATTGCCGGGTGCAATCTCCCAGAGTTGCGGAGCCGCGGGCTTGAGCGCATCGGTCGCGCGCGTCACGGCGGGCAGCGGGTCGTAGCAAATATGGAGCAATTCCGCGGCGTCCTTGGCGGCGGCGATGCTGTCGGCCACGATGATGGCGACGGGTTCGCCGACATATCGAGTCTCGTCGACCGGCAGCGGCAGGTGCGTTGTCGCGATCGGCAAAAAGCCGCGGGTTCGCGCCTGCACATCGGGCGGCGCCGAAAGCCCGGGATTGTGCGGGATCGGCGCGAGCCCATCGGCAACATATTCGGCGCCAGTCAGCACGGTGAAAACGCCCGCCGCGGCAAGCGCCGCCGTCTTGTCGATCGAGGCAAGTCGCGCATGCGCATGTGGTGAGCGCACGATCACCGCATGCGCCATTCCAGGAAGAGCGATATCGTCGCCAAAACACCCGCGCCCCGTCAGCAACCGCAAATCTTCCTTGCGCCGCACCGCCTGACCGATACCCGTCGCGTTTGCCGTCGCCCGCATTGCTCCTCCCGAGGCACCTGTGCCCGCCGATGGGTGATCGCTACGACATATGGTCCGCGGTGGCCGATCAACCGGTCACGAGCCTGTAGCAAGCAGGGGATATCAGCCGTATTGCCGTCAAGCAACTCGGCGAACGGGGGCAATGCGGGCTAATTCTGGCCCCGAGGTGGATTCGTGGCAATCCTCGTCAAAAGCGCTTTGCGTCGTTCTGGACGCGCGCCATTTGGTTCCGCCGCGCTTGGTCTCCGGGTAGCTGGTGCCGCGAACCTGACATTCGGTGTCCTCGAACCCCTACCTGCCGCCTGCGCACGCACCCTGTCCGGCATGGGGGAAAGGACTGACGGGGGCCCAGCCCCATTTATCCCTTCCCGAGGGAATGAATGGGGAGGAGGTCGACGCAGGCATACGCCCCGAACCACCCCTCATGATTTTGACCGCTAGGCGAGGCGCTGACGCAGGAGAGCGGAAAGGCGTTCAGCGCCGAGGACAATCGCGAAGATAATAATAAGTAACAACGAGACCTCGCGATATTGGAACAAATTCATCGCCGTCAGTAATTCAAAACCGATCCCGCCGGCGCCGACAAATCCCAGCACCAATGACGAGCGGATATTTTCATCAAAACGATAGAGACTGGTGCCGAGCAGCGCCGGCAACAAAGTCGGCATGATCCCATGGGTGAAAATCTGGGTGCGCCGGGCGCCTGCCACCTCCAGAGCATGGATCGGCGCCACATCCATGTGCTCGATGGTCTCGGCAAAGAGGCGCCCAAGCATCCCGACGGAATGGACGCCCAGGGCCAGCCCGCCGGGAAACGGCCCAAGACCGACGGCGGTAACGAACAACAACGCCCAGACGAGGTCCGGCACCGCACGGGCAAAGCCGATTACCGTGCGCGCCAGGTGATAAAGCGGCCGCGAGGGCGCCATATTGGCCGCGGCGAGCATCGCCAGCGGCACCGCGAGTGCTATGCCCATGATCGTGCCAAACAGCGCGATATCGATCGTCTCGAGGGTCGGCCACAGAGCCGACGGGAATTGCGCGAAATCCGGCGGCATCGCGCGGCGGACGATGTCAGCCATGCCGTGAATGCCGGTGATGAGATCCTGCGGTCGGGCTTCGACGATGATCAGGCATTGCACGATAACCGCCAATATCGCGAGCCCGGCAACAAACCGCAGTGCCAGCGCCGCGGCGTCCGGCCAACCTCGGCGATCCGGAGGCAGGCCGCCGAGATCAGGTTTCATGCCGCTTCGGTCAGATAAAGCCGGCGGACTACGTCGCGCGACAATTCGGAGCGGGGCAGATCGAAAACGGCGCAGCCGTCACGGATACCGACGACCCGATCGGCATAGGCGTAGGCAAGCTCGATCTGGTGCAGTACGCACAAGATCGCCAGATTCTCTTCGCCAGCAAGCCGCTGCAACAACCGCAGGATGTCCTCCGCCGCTTCGGGATCAAGGCTGGCGACCGGCTCGTCGGCGAGCAATACGCGGGGGCGCTGGGCGAGCGCACGGGCGATCGCTACTCGCTGAGCCTGGCCGCCGGACAATGTGTCGGCGCGCCGATGGGCGAGTTCGACGAGGCCGACTTCGGCGAGATAGCCATGCGCGGCGCGCAACTCTGCCGCCGGCAGACCGCCCAACGCCGTCCACAGATCGCTGTGGTGGCCGAGCGCCCCGTTCGCAACGTTGCGCAACACGGTGTTACGGCGGATCAGGCTCGCATGCTGAGAGATCATCGCAAGATCGAGCCGCGCGCGCCGCAGACTCTCGCCGCTGAGCCCGACGAGATTGGTCCCGTTCAATTGGATTTCGCCGGCATCGGGGGCGAGCGTGCGGGCGATGCAGCGCAGCAACTTGGTCTTGCCGCTGCCGTTGCCACCGAGCACGACGACCAGTTCGCCGGCGGCGACGGTCAGGTTGAAATCTGCGAGCGCCAGTTTGCCGTTGGGATAGCACAGCGAAAGCTGCCGCACCTTCAGCATGGTCAAATGCTTAGCTGCTCAGCTTCGACAGGTCGATGTTCAGGGTTTTGACCAGATCGCGGGTCCCGTCATAGGCGTCGTCGTTTTGCGCCACCAGCCGGGTGATGCCCTCGCCGACCATGATTTTGCGATCCGCCGCCGGCAGCGAAGAGAGGTCGAGGTTCTGCAATACGGCAATCACCTTTGTCTTGAACGCCGGCGGCAGATCGCTGCGGACCGCGAACGGGTCGGTCGGAATTGAATCCGATTTCCATAAAAATACCAGATCACCATCCTTATAATGTCCGCGCTGCTTCGCCGACTCGAGTTGCTCGCTGTTCAATTCGCCGGCGTCGACTTTGTGATTGTAGAGCGCCTCGAACGACGAGGTGTGGCTGCCAGCATAGATCGCGCGAATGTCCTTATCTGGATCGATCCCGTTTTTTCGCAGACCATAGGCCGGGAACAGGTGACCCGAAGTCGAAGCCGGGTCGGAAAAGGCGAAGGAGTGGCCGCGGATCTCAGCGGCGGTTTTGATGCCCGAACTGGGGTAGGTAACGATGCTGGCCCAGTAAGTGTCCAGCTTCCCGTTCTTGGTGCCAAATGCGGCGACTGCTTCGGCGCCGGCGATCTGATGGCCAAGGACATAGCCAAGAGGGCCAAACTCACCGATCTCGAGCTTGCCGTTGCGCATCGCCTCGATCTCGGCGTTGTAGTTGGTGGCAATGTAAACCTTTATCTCGCAACCCAGCTTGTCGCCGATCAGTTTGCCGACGCGCTGGTAAATCGGCACGAGCCGTGCCGCGGTGTCGTAAGGTTCCACTCCGATGCGAACGACGCCGCCGTTCGGGCAGTCATTCGCCGTGGCCGCTGATGCCGGCGGATTTGCCGTGAGCCAGCTGGGCATCACCGCGAGGAAGATCCCGCAACCGAGTTTCCTGTTCATGTCGCTCCCATAAACATCACAGCCGAGCGCTGCCGAAATAGGGTTATCGGAGGTACTCGGCACCACCGGACCTTAAGTCCCGGACGCAACAAGCGGGTGACACTGAGATGACACCTTAATGAATGCGGCTGTCACAAGAGCCTGCCAAATCCGAGCTTTACCTGATGCGCATGCCGGAACTGCTTGAAAAGCCGAGGTATTAGCGCGCACGAATAGCTATATCGCTAGTGCTGTATGGGATTGCGCCCTTTGATTTGGCGGCGTTGCCAGTTGTCGAATCCGTGGCGTGCGACATTGGCTACTGATGGGGAATGCGGCGTGCGACGTCTATTATCTCAAGATCACTATCTCGGTCAGGTGATCGACCGCCTCGAACAGGTATCACGGGTGATGAACCCGTTATTGCTTTATATCGCCGTGTCGCTGGTCGTTCTCAATTTGACTTGCCTCTTCAATCTGATCGATTGGAGCCATCTACCGCAAACTTCGGCGGAAACACCAGCAGCCAGCGCTCCGAATTCGACAAACTCGAAATAACCCCTCGTGACGGGCTCCGCTGCCGAGACCAGCCGCTTGTGGCGCGGCGCTTTCGATGCCGGAAGCGGAAATTGTGCCAACAATCCGGTGCTTGCCGACTGTTGGTACTAAGCTCGTGCTAACTAAACCTTTGCCGGTGTGGGGTGCGCGAAATCGGCCACGGGTTGGCGCGTCGATGCAGCAACATTGGTCAGAAACTGGTCGATGCAGGCACGCCACGAAAAGCGCAGGGCGTGATCGCGGCACGCTTCGCGCGGGATCGCGAGCGCCCCCAGGGCCGCTCGACGCAGATCGCGATCGAGCACGCCGGGACCGTCCTTGCCGATAACGTCAAGGGGCCCCGGGACCGGAAGTGCCGCGACCGGTAGTCCGCAAGCGAGCGCTTCCAGCAGGACGAGCCCGAAGGTTTCGGTCCGGCTCGGCAGTACAAAGACATCCGCCGAGGCGTAATGCCGAACCAGCGCGGTGCCGTCCTGCCGGCCGGCAAAGCAGATTTGCGGATAACGGCGACGAAGGCTGGACAGCAGCGGCCCGTCTCCGACCACGAGCTTTGACCCCGGCAGATCGAGATCGAGAAAGTCGGGCAGATTCTTTTCCGGCGATATCCGACCGACATAAAGAAACACCGGCCGCGGCAGCGCGACGGCGGGAATAGCTCCAGGCCGGAACAGATTGGCGTCGACCCCGCGCGTCCACGGCACGACACGGGGAAAGGCGCGCCGCAACAGTTCGCGGCGGACGGTCTCGGTCGCCACCATGACCGCATTTGATCGCCCATGAAACCATCGCAGCGCGGCATAGCCCAGGGCTACGGGCAGCCCTAGCCGTGCGTTCAGGTACTCGGGAAATTTGGTGTGGAATGAGGTGGTGAACCCACGCTGCTGTCGTACACAGTAGGCGCGCCCCGCTAGACCAAGCGGACCTTCCGTCGCAATGTGGATCGTATCGGGCGCAAAGGCGTCAAGCAGACGCGCGAGAATGCCCCGGGTCACGACCGCGAGGCGGATGGCCGGATCGGTCGGGCAGGGCACGGTGCGGAACAGATTGGGCGTGACCGTCAGGACCTCGTGGCCGGCGGCGGTGAGCCCGTCGGCCAGTTCCGACAATGTCCGAACCACGCCGTTGACCTGCGGCGCCCACGCATCGGTGACGAGTGCAATCTTCACCGCCGGTTCCGAACCATTCGCCGTCCCGCGACTTAATCAGGGCTGGGGCGGGTCGACCGGAGCCGCTGTCGCCGTCGCCAGCGAAGCATGGTCGGCAGTCTCGGTGGGATGGCGAAAATCCAGCCAGTCCAACGTAAAGGGCTGTTTGAACATCAGCGTCCACAGGTAGTTCATGCTGTAATGAAAGGCGACGTGGAACAGCCCCTCGGCAGTGAGCCGGCGGCCTGACGAGAACGCCGGCAGCCCGAAGGAAAATTTGACGGCGCCGACTTTGCTCAGGCGTCGTGCCAGTTCGGTATCCTCACCATAAAAGCTGAAATCGGGATTGAATGCATCGACCGCATCGAGAGCGCTCTTGCGGATAACAAAGTTGCCGCCCTGCATCATCGACCCGGCGCGAAAAACAAATCGCACCATCAGATAGCCGAGGAATGCAAACCGGTAGAAGATCGCTGCGGTTGCCTGTACCGATTTTGACACATCGTAATGGATGAACGGGCCGCTTAGTGCGGCGAGGTCCGGATTTTTGACGAATGCTGCCAAGACGGTGTCGAGCCAGCCCGGCGGGATCATCGTATCAGCATCGATATTGGCGATGAGCTGACCATGGGCGGCCTGGCATCCCGCCCGGCGAGCTTGCACCAGCCCGCGCTGCGGCTCGTCAACGACGACCACCCCAGGGACAGCGGCCGCGATCTGCCGCGTGCGATCAGTGCTGTTGTTATCGACGACGATGATTTCCGCCCGGCATCCGAGGCGCGAGGTCTCCGCCAGAATTGCGTATAGACACGAGGCGATCAACGCTTCTTCGTTGTAGGCGGGGACAACAAAGCTGATCGTCAATTCCGACATCGCTCCTCCCTTGCTCGTCATCGAGAAGATTGTCACAACCGCTGCTCTACACCTTCCAACACGTCTTCGGGCAACTCGGTTTCAAGAGTGGCCTGCATCTCAAGCGGATCGAAGGCGCGGCGGGTCATCCAGTTGACCAGCTCAAGCGAGCCGTTGAAGGTCTCAATCAATGCGGTGCAACTCTCGACCCAATCACCGCTGTTGCAGTAAAGAACGCCGCCCAGATCGCGGATTTCGGCGTGATGGATGTGGCCGCAGACGACGCCGTCCGCTCCGCGGCGCCGCGCTTCTTCGGCAATCGCCTCGCCAAACGAGGCGATGTATTGCATCGCGTTCTTGACCCGCTGCTTCAGATAAGCCGAGAGCGACCAGTACGGATAACCAAGCCGGCGCCGCGCGGTATTGAAATGCCGATTGACCCACACCATCACCGTGTAGGCGCCGTCGCCGAGCAAGGCCAGCCAGCGGGCGTGGGTAACGACCGCATCGAACGCATCACCATGTATCACCAGCAACCGCCGTCCATCGGCGGTCACATGAATAGCTTCTTCGAGGATCTCCACACCACCGAACTTCAGCCGCGTGTAATCGCGCAGCCATTCGTCATGATTGCCGGGGATGTAAATCGCGCGGGTGCCCTTGCGTACCATGCGCAACAGCTTTTGGACCACGTCGTTGTGGGTCTGCGGCCAATACCACGATTTTTTGAGGCGCCAGCCGTCGATGATGTCGCCGACGAGATAGATTGTGTCGGCGTCGTTGTGGCGCAGGAAATCGAGCAGGTATTCGGCCTTGCAGCCGCGGGTACCGAGATGAACGTCCGAGATCCAGATCGTGCGATAGCGGCGCATGCGCTGCTTGCGGCTCATGGCGCCTTCCCCCCGTCCGATGCGCGGTGCGCATCCCAATAGCACCAGATCTGAGCCGGCAACAGATTGAACCAGACCCGTGCGACTTCACAGCCGGCGATACCTAGTTGGCCCATCGCCAGTGGCGAGCGGAAGGCATTCGTCAGCTGTATAAATCGGCCATTGATACCGAGGCGATCGAGACATGGTCGGACCACCGCCTCTTGCGCAGCCGGCGAAAACCATTTGATCGGTAGGCTGGAAACGACCGCGCAAAGTTGTTGCGCGCGAATCGCCGGATGGTGATCCACTCGCAAGGCATCGGCTTCGATCACTGTGACTCTCGGCAATTTCCGGCGCAGGATCTTGGCGAGGTCGGGCTCGCGTTCAAGCGCGATGATGCGCTCGGGCGGGCATCCGGCACGTATCAGGCCGCGAGTCAGGCTGCCGGTCCCGGCGCCCAATTCGAGGACCGGTCCCGGGCGGGTCAGATCGACTTGAGCGGCCATCACATCAGCAAGTCGCCCGCCACTAGGATTAGCCGCCGCGATGCGCAGCGGTTTTTGCAGCCAAAGAGCAAAGAACACGCTCACATCGGCTGTCATGCTCTTCCCCGTAACAATCCACGTCAAAGGTTTTCTAGACATGGTATGTTACAGTTTTGCGATCTCTAAATATTGAAAGTTGAGTCGCAAAAACGTCATTCATCACTGATATCTAACGATCGAAGGACGAGCGGAGCAAGCAAGCGATGGCGGCCAAGCGAGCCACAGCAGCACGGGCCAAGCGCAACGTCTTTGCGGTGACCCTTGCGAAATTAAGACCTGCGGGACGCTCTGGCGAAAGGCGGCACGGGGCAAAGAAAATGCCGATTTTTGCTCGCTTTGCCCCGCGCGAGCCGGTGAGTGGTCCAGATCCGGTGTCGGTCGCCATATTCGCGATCGATTGTGTCGGGCCGGCGGCGGTCCGGGCGTGTGCCTCGGGGAGGGAGGTCCACATCTCCGCAGCAGACGAGGCTACCGCGGCGGTCATTCGCGCGGCACTCGCCGAGACAGCCCGTCACCGCCCAACCGATCGCCTGATCCGCGTCGTGATTGGCTGACTGCGGGCCTCAATTCCCAGGCGCGCCAACTCGCAGTTCAGACCCGATCAGAACATCACGTCCCGGCGCCGTCTAATTGCGCAAGGCCGCCTAATTGCTCAAGAATCTGCAGCAGTGCCGGGCGGAGAGAGCGTAATTCCTCGAGATGAACAGAGGACAATGCAGCAAGGTAAGCCTCGGCGGTTTCGGTCAGCCGCAGGATGACCCGGCGACGATCTTCGGAATCGTGACCGCGTAGGCAGAAACCGGCCTCGACCAGTCGGTCGATCAGTTCGACCGCGCTGTGATGGCGAATGCAAAGCCGCTCGGCCAAGTCGCCGACTGTCGGCCCGCGGTCCGAGGCAAACCCCTTGATCGCCAGCAACGCCTGGTGCTGACGCGGCGTCAGCCCGGCGCGGCGGGCCGCCGCCTCGCTAAATTCCAGAAATCGGCGAATCAGGTAACGAAACTCAGCCAGCAGGCGATAACCCTCGAGGTCGAGTTCTCCAACCTGCCGACGAGATTCCCCAGAAACCGGATCGATAATGAGCGGTCCTCCTGACGCTTGCAAGATACATCGTGCTACGATATTTATCGCTTGACCGCGAATCTTGAGAGGCCGAGTGCGCAGCAGGCGTAGAGGGCGCGATGCCAACCAGGGACCCGCTACCCCCCTCGCTATCGAGGTGGGCAGCCGCCTCGGCGATTTCACCACCAGCCCGAGAGTGCTGCTGATCTCGGCCATCGCAATCGCCGTCGGCACTGCCGGTGTCGCTGCCGGGATGGTGCTGCTCGGGTTGATACGGCTTTGCACTAATCTTGCCTATTTTGGGCGGGCCACTCTGGCTGATCTGCCGCTCGGTCATTCGCCGCTCGGTTTTGCGACCGTTGCCGTTCCGATCGCCGGGGCATTGGTGATCGGCCTGATGGCGCGCTTTGGCACCGAAAAGATTCGCGGCCACGGCATCCCGGAGGCAATCGAGGCAATCTTGCTTGGCCGCAGCCGGCTCGATTTAAAGGTCGCGATCCTCAAGCCATTATCCTCGGCGATTGCCATCGGTACCGGCGGCCCGTTCGGCGCCGAAGGGCCCATCATCATGACCGGTGGGGCGATCGGCTCGCTGATTGCCCAGTGTCTGCCGGTCAGCGATGCGGAACGCAAGACGCTGCTGGTGGCGGGCGCCGCCGCCGGCATGACCACCGTCTTTGGCACGCCCATTGCCGCAATCATGCTGGCGGTCGAGTTGCTGTTGTTTGAGTGGACGCCGCGCAGCTTTGTGCCGGTCGCCACAGCGGCGGTCATTGCCGCACTCGAGCGCACTTGGCTGGGTTTGGCGACCCCGTTGTTCCCATTTCAAGGAACGGGGGCAGTATCGCTGATGGCTCTTGGCGGTTGGGTTGCGGTAGGACTTTCGGCGGGCCTGTTGTCCTGCCTCCTGACCCAGCTCGTCTATGGATGCGAAGATCTGTTTTTAAAGCTCCCGATCCACTGGATGTGGTGGCTTATGCTGGGTGGGCTTGTGGTCGGTCTTGGCGGGCTGATCGATCCGCACGCTCTCGGCGTCGGCTACGACAACATTGCGCGGATGCTGCAGGGCACAATACTGCCGAGCGCGGCTTTGCTGCTGCTGGTTGTCAAGGCCGTGATCTGGGCGGTGGCTCTCGGATCGGGCACTTCCGGCGGCGTGCTGGCTCCGCTGTTGATCATGGGCGGTGCGACGGGCATGGCGCTGGGGCAATTGCTGCCATCGGCGGCCCCGCCATTCTGGGCGCTGACGGGCATGGCCGCGACGATGGGCGGCACGATGCGCTCACCATTGACCGCGACATTCTTCGCTGCCGAACTGACTGGCGATACGCATGCGTTGCTGCCGCTGATCACGGCCTGCGGCACCGCCCATCTGGTGACCGTGTTGTTGATGCGCCGCTCGATCTTGACCGAGAAGATCGCCCGCCGAGGTCACCACTTGCTGCGCGAATACCGGGTCGATCCATTCGCGCTGACGCGGGTGCGGGAAGTGATGACGACACCGGTCCAGAGCTTGCCGCACTCGATGACGCTGCATCAGCTTGCGCGGTTTCTGACGGACCCAAATACGGCGCATCCGAGTTTTCCAGTGATCGACGCCGAGGGGATCGTCCTCGGCGTGGTCGATCCTCCCCAAGTCATGGCGTGGCGGCGGGCCGGACGCCACCGGCGCACCACCCTTGGCGAATTGTTGGCGGCGAGTGAAGTTCCGGTCGCCTTTCCAGACGAGTATCTGGAAGGGGTAATCGACCGCATGATGCAGGCTAACACCGCGCACCTTCCGGTGGTGTCGCGCGGTGACCACAAGCTTGAAGGCTATCTCAGTTGGAAGGATCTGTTGCGCGTGCGCACCCGCCTGCAGCAGGAAGATCGCGTCCGCGTACGATTGTTTCGCCGTCTGCCGTCTTAATCGGCAGCGGCAGCCCAGCCGAACATTAGCCGCGGGCGATACGATCGCGGCCCGGATCTCGCGGAACGGTCTTCGGTTACGGACGCTCTTCCTGGTCGAGAGCGTAGCCGGCAGAGCGGACGGTGCGGACGAGATCGGCGCCGCCATCGGCATTGAGCGCCTTGCGCAAGCGGCGGATATGCACGTCGACCGTGCGCGCCTCAACATAAACATCGTGGCCCCAAACAGCATCGAGCAACTGTTCGCGCGAAAACACTCGACCGGGATGCTGCATCAGATGACGCAACAGCCGGAACTCGGTCGGACCAAGGTGGATCGGCCTGTCCAACCGCGTCACCCGATGTGCCGCGAGATCCATCGAGACTTCGCCAAACTGCAACGTTTCTTCGGAAGCGCTGGGCTGGGCGCGGCGGATAACGGCGCGCAACCGGGCCGCCAGCTCGCGCAGGCTGAAGGGTTTGGCGATATAGTCATCGGCGCCGCTGTCGAGCCCGCGCACCCGATCGGCCTCCTCGCCGCGCGCCGTCAGCATCACGACCGGCAGGGTGCGCGTCTGCGGCATCCGGCGAATCTGCCGACAAACCTCGATTCCGGATACCAGCGGCAGCATCCAGTCGAGCAATACGATGTCGGGTTTATGCTCGGCGATTCGGACCAAGGCTTCTTCGCCATCAGCCGCTTCGTTGATCTCGAACCCCTCTTTTTCGAGGTTATAGCGCAGCAAAGTAACCAGCGGCGCCTCGTCTTCGACAATCAAAACCAGCGGCTTGCTCATGGCAGCGCCCGGCCCGGCTGCCCGGCTTCAAAGCTTGAATCATCGGCCTTGGGGCGTTTTTGCACCAATGGCGTGCCGTGGACGAGATAGTAGAGATCTTCAGCGATGTTGGTCGCATGATCGCCGATGCGTTCGATATTCTTCGCCATAAACAAAAGATGGGTCGAAGGCCCGATGTTGCGCGGATCCTCCATCATGTAGGTCAACAACACGCGGAACAGGCTCGCATACATTTCGTCAAGTTCTTCATCCCGGATCCACACAGAATAGGCCTTGTCGGCATCGCGCTCGACGTAAGCATCGATCACGTCCTTGACCAATAACTGCGCGAGCCGCGCCATGCGCGGTAATGCATAAACCGGTCTTGCCGCGGGGCTCTGGTTGAGCACGATCGAGCGCTTGGCAACATTCGCGGCATAATCGCAGATGCGTTCGAGGTCGCTCGCGATCTTGATCGCCGCAAAAACCTCGCGCAGATCGCGCGCCATCGGCTGGCGCAGCGCCAACAGCCTGACCGCGAGATTATCGACATCGTGCTGCAGTTGGTCGACTTTGCCGTCCGCCTCGACGACGCTGGCCGCGAGGTCGCTGTCGCGCTGGGCCACCGCCTCGATCGCGGTGGCGAGCTGACTTTCGGCAAGACCGCCCATCTCGGTGATCGTATTGTTTAACCGGCGCAGTTCTTCATCGTAACTCTTGATCACATGTTCGGAAGACATCAGCAAAACCCTCCGCCCGGCTTAGCCAAAGCGGCCGGTAATATAGTCTTCGGTCCGCCGCTCTTTCGGGTGAGTAAAGATAGTTTCGGTCTCATCGAATTCGACCAGCTCGCCGAGATACATAAAGGCGGTATAATTGGAGCAGCGGGCCGCTTGCTGCATGTTATGGGTGACGATAGCGATGCAGTAATCGGGCTTCAATTCGTCGATCAACTCTTCGATGCGCTGGGTCGAGATCGGGTCGAGCGCCGATGCCGGCTCATCGAGCAGCAGGATCTCCGGTTTGACCGCGATCGCTCGGGCGATGCATAAGCGCTGCTGCTGGCCGCCGGACAAGCTGAGCCCGCTCTGCTTGAGCTTGTCCTTGACCTCATCCCACAGCGCGGCACGGTGCAGCGCCGATTCGATGCGGTCTTCAAGTTCCGATGCCGGCAGCTTTTCGTAGAGCCGGATGCCAAAGGCAATGTTGTCGTGGATCGACATCGGAAATGGTGTCGGCTTTTGAAATACCATCCCGATCTTGGCGCGCAACAGATTGAGGTCACGGCCTGGCGTCAGAATGTTCTCGCCGTCTACCAAGACTTCGCCGGTGGCTCGTTGGCCGGGATAGAGTTCGTAGATGCGGTTCAGTACGCGGAGCAGGGTCGATTTGCCGCAACCCGAGGGTCCGATGAACGCCGTGACGCTTTTATCGTGCAATGTCAGGTTGATGTTCTTTAAAGCGTGCGCCGCGCCATAATAGAAGTTGAGGTTGCGAATCTGTACCTTTTGCCGTGTACCGGCCCCCGGAGCGGGTCGCGGCGGCGCGGTCGTCATCATCTGTGTTGCAGCGGCAGGGCTCATGGTTTGAACGTACTCCACGAGGCGAGCAGGCGCGCGCCGATATTAAGAAAAAGAACGGTGATGGTGATCAGCAATGCCCCGCCCCAGGCCAGCAGTTGCCAGTCGGCATAAGGGCTCATCGCAAATTGAAAGATCACCACCGGCAAATTCGCAATCGGTGCGTTCAAATTAGTGCTCCAGAACTGATTGTTGAGCGCGGTGAAAAGCAATGGCGCGGTCTCGCCGGCGATGCGTGCGACCGCAAGCATGACCCCGGTCAGCATTCCCTGGACGGCCGCGCGGTAGGAGACCATGACGATCACCTTCCATCTTGGCGTGCCAAGTGCCGATGCCGCCTCGCGCAGCGTGTTGGGCACCAGGTTCAACATGTCCTCGGTGGTTCGCACTACAACCGGAATGACGATGATCGCCAAGGCCACCGCACCGGCCCAAGCCGAAAAATGACCCATCGGCACAACCATGATCTCGTAGACAAACAGTCCGACGATGATCGACGGCGCGCTTAGCAGGATATCATTGATAAATCGGACGATTTCGCCGAAACGGCCGCCGCGGCTATATTCGGCGAGAAAGGTGCCGGCGAGCATCCCCGTCGGCGTACCGATCAAAGTTGCGGCGACGGTCATTACCAGACTGCCAAAGATCGCATTCAGCAGCCCGCCGCTGCTGCCGGGCGGCGGCGTCATCTGGGTGAACAGAACCGGGCCGATCGCCGAAAAGCCCTGGTAGAGCAAGGTCCATAAGACCAGCACCAGCCACACTACGCCAAAGGCGGTCGCGGCGACCGAGAGGCTCATCACCAGGGCGTTGACGAACCGCCGACGGGCATAGATCCCCATGGCTCAGCCTCCCGCCTGCTTTTGCAGGCGCAACAGCATCACCTTCGCGATCGCGAGCACGATAAAGGTGATAACGAATAGAATGAATCCGAGCGCGATCAACGATGAGCGGTAGAGGTCGCCAAACGCTTCGGTAAACTCGTTTGCCAGCGAGGCCGAAATCGTCGTACCCGGCTGCAGGATCGACGCGCTGATGCGATGCGCGTTCCCGATCACAAAAGTGACGGCCATCGTCTCACCGAGCGCGCGTCCGAGCCCGAGCATGACACCGCCGACAACGCCAACCCGGGTGAAGGGCAGCACGACCTGCCAGACGACCTCGCTGCGCGTCGCACCCAGCCCATACGCACTCTCCTTCAGCATCGGCGGCACTGTTTCGAACACGTCGCGCATGATCGCCGAAATGAAGGGCAGAACCATGATCGCCAAAATAAAGCCCGCAGTCAGGACGCCGATGCCGAGCGGCGGTCCGGCGAACAGCGCGCCGATCCCGGGAATGTTTCCCAGTGTGTCGATGATCCCCGGCTGGATGTATTGCTGGACGAACGGGGCGAAGACAAACAAGCCCCAGATGCCGTAGATGATGCTGGGAATCGCCGCCAGCAATTCGATCATCGTCGCCAATGGCCGTTTGAGCCATACCGGTGAGATCTCGGTGATGAAAACCGCGACCCCGAATGCGACCGGGATGCCGATTAGCATCGCGATCGCCGATGTGACCAGCGTCCCGTAGATCGGGGCCAGCGCTCCGAACTTTCCCGTAACCGGGTTCCACACCTCGCTAATGACAAATGCCGGCCCAAAGGCGCGGAACGCCGGCCATGCCCCGGCGATCAGCGAGATGATCACCCCGCCGAGGATAAGAAGGACGAGCAGCGCGAAGAAAAAGGTCAGGGCGCGAAATATGCCGTCGCCGACAGCGCCCGCCCGCCCCTGTCTGTCCGCACGCGATGCGGCGGCCTCCACAGTCTCGGCCGTCACGTCATTCTCCGGGGCTGTTGTCGAACCATTTCCGGGAAAAGCGGGCGCTGCTGCGCGCCCACTCCACCTTCGAAAAACACATCAGGACGAGTGGCCGTCCCACACCGGCTTGCCGTCCGGCCCGACGATCTGCTTCCAGCTGTCCTCAAAGATCGCGACGGCGTTCGGCGGCATCGGGACATAGTCGAGAGACCTCGCCATCGGCGCGCCGTTCTTGTAAGCCCAGTCAAAGAACTCGAGCACTTGTTTCGCCTTTTCCGGATTGTCCTGTTTTTTGTGCATCAGGATGAAAGTCGCACCGGTAATCGGCCAAGTGTTCTTCCCCGGCTGATTGGTCAGGATCAGGTAGAAACCGGGCGCCGACTTCCAATCCGCATTGGCCGCGGCCGCCTGGAAGACCGCGATGCTCGGCTCCAGCGCATTGCCTGCGCTGTTGATCAGCTTGGTGTGGGTGAGCTTGTTCTGCAACGCATAGGCATACTCGACATATCCGATGCCGCCCAGCGTCCGCGAGGCGATCGCCGATACGCCCTCATTGCCTTTGCCACCGAGCCCGACCGGCCACTCGACGGAAGTGCCCTCGCCGACCTGCGACATCCAGTCCGGGCTCACTTTGGAGAGATAGTCGGTAAAGATGAAGGTCGTGCCCGATCCGTCAGAGCGGTGGACCACCGCGATCGCAGTCGACGGCAGCTTGAGCCCGGGATTGAGCTTGGCGATTGCCGGATCGTCCCATTTGGTGATTTTCCCCAGATAGATGTTGGCGATCGTCGGGCCGTCGAGTGTCATTTGCCCCGGCTTGATCCCCGGAAGGTTCACCACCATGACCTCGCCGCCAATCACCGGCGGGAATTGGGTTAACCCGTCCTTCTCCAGGACATCGGGCTTCAACGGCATGTCCGAGGCGCCGAAATCGACGGTCCGCGCGTTGATTTGCGCAATGCCGCCACCCGAACCAATCGACTGATAGTTGAGTCTGGTTCCAGTCTTTTGAGCGTAGGCAGCGGCCCATTTGGCATAGATCGGATAGGGAAATGTGGCGCCGGCCCCGGAGATTTCGGCGGCCTGCGCGGCCAACCCAAACGCCACGGCGGCGGCGACGCTGAGTAGAAGCGTGCTATAGGCTTTCACGAATGCGCTCCGTCGGCAGAATTAAGGAGAGCCCTCTGTTAACCCGCCAGCAACGCGTTTTTATGACGTTTCGATTTCAGTTTTATGACATCCCTTAAAGCCGCTGATCAAATGCGAGGCGTGAAACAATGTTGACGATCAGCACAAAGATCGTGACCAGAAAGGCGGCGGCATAAGCGAGCGCGTGGGCCGAGGTGAAGAGCTCGTTGATAAAGGTCCAGATCGCATAGGTCAGATAGCCAATCAGCGAATGGGTCAGTCGTCCGTTCCACAAAAAATCCGACCACCCGGCGGTATAGAGCAAGGGCGCGGTCTCGCCGACCGAGATCGCCAGCGCCAGCAGGATCCCGGTCAGCATCGCCGGCAGTGCGGCCGGCAGGCAAATCCGCGTGATAACTCGCCGATCGTTAGCGCCAAGCGCAAACGCCGCTTCCCGCAGATCCGGAGACACCTGCTGCAGCGCGAGTTCGGTCGTTCGGCAGATATAGGGCAGACAGATGATCGCGAGGGTGATCGAACCCGCCGCGACCGAGAAATTCCAGCCGAGCCCTTCGACCATCGTCACATAGCCGAAATAGCCGAGCACGATAGACGGCACGCCGACCAGAATGTCCGCCAAAAACCGAATCGTCGGCGCCCAGACGCCGTGCCGGTACTCCGAAATGTAGATACCGGACGCTGCGCCAAAGGGTACCGCAAGCAGCAGCGCCCCGGCGGAGAGCACCGCGGTGCCCTCGATCGCGTTCAGCAGCCCACCGCCGTTTTCTTGGGTCACAGTCACAAACAGCGCCGGCGAGATCGCTCCGAGGCCGCGGAGGAATACCATCGTCAAGATCCATACCATCGCCGTCGACAGCAGCAGCAAAGCGGACCCGGTCAGAACCCAGCCGGTGATACTGAACACTCGGCGGCGCAACGGCACCC
>DATJLK010000086.1:0-14041 GCA_035509615.1 Allostellaceae bacterium
CCAGCACGGCTCGCCGATCTACCAGGGCAATCGGCCTTTTGCCGATGCGGCTTGCGTGGCGCTGACCCGTGCCGCGAGCGGCGTCATCCTCGGCAAGACGGTGACGACCGAATTTGCTAACCGCCACCCGCGCGAGACGGTGCATCCGCACAATCCGGCGCACACGCCCGGCGGCTCATCGAGCGGCTCCGCGGCGGCGGTTGCCGATTTTCAGGTGCCGGTTGGGTTTGGTACGCAGACCGGCGGTTCGACGATCCGCCCGGCGGCGTTTTGCGGCGTGATCGGCTACAAGCCCAGCTTTGGCGAGTTCAGCCGCGTCGGGATCAAGATGCAGTGCCACAACCTCGACACGCTGGGCGTGATCTGCCGCAGCCTCGACGATCTCGCGTTGATGCGGGCGGCCTTGCTGGTACAGCCGCACCGGCCGGTCGACCGCTCCGCCAACGCACCGCGCATCGGCTTTTGCCGCACCCCGGCCTGGGATCACGCCGATGCCGATACCCAGGCATTGCTCGATCGCACCGTCGCCAGGCTTGCCGCGGCGGGGGCAACCGTCAAGGATGTGGCGCCGGCGCCGCCCGACATCCTCTACCGGCATCGCCGCATTTTCGAATTCGAGGCGGCGCGCAATTATGCTTACGAATATGAAGAGCACGGCGCCAAGCTGAGTCCGGCGCTGCGCGACGGGCTGCTGAAGCCGGGGCGGGAATTGCCATTGTCCTCCTACATCGAAGCGATCGAAGCGGGCGAGGCGTTTCGCGCCGGTCTCGATCAGGTGTTTGGCGAATGCGACGTGCTGCTGGCGCCGAGTGCCGCCGGCGAGGCGCCCGAGGGGCTGCACTCGACTGGCGATGCGCGGTTCAATGCGATCTGGACCTTGGCCTGGACACCTTGTGTAACGTTGCCGGCCGGCACCGGACGAAGGGGATTGCCGCTCGGCATCCAACTCGTCGGCGCACGGTTTCGCGACGAGGCGCTGCTCGATGCCGCCGCCTGGGTCGAAGCCCGGCTTGGCTGAGCCGATTGCAGCACTTGCTGCATTCCCGTCAAAGCCGCATTCTCTGCGGGTCACTGACGACCCCGCTGTTTCAGAAGGAGACGAGATGATCTATGAGCTGCGCATTTATCACTGCGTGCCGGGGCGCCTGCCGGATCTGATCAAGCGTTTCGATACGATCACTTTGCCATTGTGGGAAAAGCACCGCATCCGCCAAGCCGGGTTCTGGACCGTCGCGATCGGCCCGTCGAACCAGGACCTTTATTACATGCTGCAATGGGAGTCGCTCGAGGAGCGCACCCAGAGATTTGCCGCCTTCCAGGCCGATCCCGAATGGATTTCCAAGCGCGCCGAGACCGAGGCCAATGGCCCGATCGTGGCCTCGATCAGCAACTGCATCCTGCAACCGACGAGTTTCTCGGCGGTCAAGTGAGGTGGATTACTGACCTGCGATGCAGAGTTCCTGAATGGAGATCAGAATGCTGTACGAACTGCGCATCTATCACTCGCCGCCGGGCCGTCTTCCCGATCTGTTGAAACGGTTCGACACGATCACCTTGGGAATCTGGAAACGGCACGGTATCGAGCAGGCCGGGTTTTGGACGACTGTGGTTGGTGAGTCGAACCAGACCCTGCATTATCTGCTCAAATGGGAATCTCTCGCCGACCGCGAGAAAAAATGGAACGCGTTCCAGGCTGATCCCGAATGGCACACCAAACGCGCCGAAACCGAACGGAACGGACCGATCGTCGCCCGCGTAGAAAATTACATCCTGCAACCCACCGCTTTCTCTGCGGTCAAATAGGCCAGATCTTGATCTGAATAGACTGGGGCGGGAAAATATTATCAATTTCCCCGCCCGTTCACTCCCTGCGCGGGAAATATGCCGCAGCTATAAATTCAGGGCAGCGCAAAACTCAAATCGGTCGCCGAAATACTGGCCGCGACATAAACAGCCCGCCGCTTCCGGGCTGCTTTAGCGACACGGCAAAAGAATCAATATCGGCGGCATCTGGCGGGGAGGAACAGCGCCGTGGCGCGATCGATCGTGGCCTATGTCGACGAGACGCTCGACAATGCGCGGCTGGGGCCGGTGCACAAGCGCGTACTGGCGATCATTACCGTCGGTCTGTTCTTTGACGTGATCGACTTTATCATCCTGGGTTCGCTGGTGCCCGACATGCTGCGCACGCATTTTGCGACGGCGGCCGGGGTTGGCACGGTCGGCACCGCCACCTTGCTCGGCTTGTTTCTCGGCACACTCGGTCAGGGAGAGTTCACCGATCGCTTTGGCCGCAAAAGGGTGTACCAGTTCGCCGTTGCCGCCTACAGCCTAGCCACGATCGCGGCAGCGATGGCGCCCGATGTCGGAATCTTGGCAATCGGTCGCTTTCTTGCCGGCATCGCGTTGGGGGCCGCGGCGCCGCTCTGTTTTTCATATGCTGCCGAGTATTCGCCAAAACGCATTCGCGGCCGGGTCACCGCGTTTATGCAGTTCGTCGGTGGCGCCTGTGTGTGGCCGCTGGGCACACTGCTCGCCCTGGCACTGCGTGACACGGTCGGCTGGCGCGGGATATGGGTCATTATCGGCCTGGGCGGTCTTGCGGTTTTTGCGGCGAGCTTTCGGCTCCCGGAATCGCCGCGCTGGTTGGTGACCCACGGCCGCGGCAACGAGGCGCTCGATCAGCTCGAAACAATGGGCCTCGCGCGCCCGCCGGCCGACGAGACATTGGTCGTCGACGCGCTCGCCGATATCCGCAGCGATCCGATGGCGGTCGTGTTCCACCGCTATCGCGGACGGATCATCGCCGCGATGATCTGCTTTTTCGCGTTTTTCAGCGCGGCGGTCGGGCTCGGCGGCTGGCTGCCCAACATCCTTGCCGAGCGCGGCTTTACGATTACCAAGTCGCTCAGCTTTGTGTTTACGATCCAGCTTGCTTTTCCGGCCAGCAGCCTCTTGATGATGTACGCCCTCGAACGCTTTGGCCGCATTCCGACCGCGGTCACCGCGTTTGCTCTCGCCACGATCCTGTCGATCCTGTTCTACTTTTCGCACTCCGACGTCATGGTGCTGACGGTCGGCTTTGCGATGACCTTTTTCACCCAGCTTGCCGGCAATTCGATGCAGATCTTTACTTCGGAAGTATTTCCGTCAAACGCCCGCGCCTCGGGCTTTGGATTGGCGCAGGCCGGTGGTCGGGTCGGGTCGGCCGTGTCGTTTCCGGTCATCGGCGTCGTTGCCGGTTATGGCTTTGGCTATGTGATGGTCGGCATCGCCACGCTCTTGGGAATTGCGGCCTACGCCGTGACCCGGATCGGCGGTGAAACCCGCGGGCTTGCACTCGATCAAATCGCGCCGCTCACCGAGTGAATGACGCACTGGCGGCTTCAGTCGCGACGATCACGAAACGGCCTTGTCGGAGGCTGCGCCGGACTGCTGCCGTCAGCGTCGGTCTTCGGGGCTGGTCGTGCCGGTGACCGACGATCGACCAGCGCCAGCCGGCGCGCTCTAATCGGCTGCCAGTTTCTTTGTCATCAGAAATCGGGTCGGGGCGGGCGGCCCGCCAGCGATTTCGGCAAGCACTTGCCAGCCGTGGCGCTTATAGAACCCGGGTGCCTGGAACGACAGTGTCGTCAATAGCGCCTGGCCGCAGCCGCGACGTCTGCCTTCATCCTCGGCAGCCTTGAGGACTCTACTGCCAAGCCCTTGTTTGCGCAGGCTTTCGGGCAAAAAGAATCGATCGATGCGGAGGAGGCCGAACGATGTTCCGCCGAGCAGCCCGCCGACGACCTCGCCGGTGTCCGGGTCGGAGACCAGGATCGCTAGCGGCCGATGATCGCGATACCCCGCCTTTTCAAAATTGTAGTCGCTGAGCCCGTCGCGGATCGCCGCCTCGGCTTCCGCGTCGGGCAAATCGGTTACCACGAACGGCACGTCATTGGCTTTGGCGGTCACGATGGTCCCCCCTTCATAATGGCAAATCACGCTGGTAACGTGAATTTAACATTGTCGCCCAGCATTTTCGTCATGCCCGCACGGCAGGTCTCCGGCCTGCCTCTTGGTTTGAACAGCGGGCGACTGCTCCGTCTGTGGCCTCCGGCTCCCGCTGCGGGGTGACGAGGCCGCAAAACCGAGGCCGGTGGCGGCCCGCCGGTAGACCCGCCTCGATCGCCATAGCGTCGATCAGACGCGTGCAGGGGCGTGGCCTACGACGGCAATCATCGGATCGCTGATATCCTCTACCCATTGAGCGAGAGGGTGGACCTCGATATCGACAAACCCGGCATGGCGCAGATAGCGTTCGACGAGTTTCGCATGGCCGGCATCGTCGAGGGAACGCCAGATCGCCACCGCCTTGGTCCAGAAGCAGCGGTTCGAAAAGCCGATGACGATTGGACCACCGGGGCGCAGTACGCGCGCCAATTCCCGCAGCACCTCGACTGGGCGCTGCAAATACTGGATCGACACGCAGATCATCGCCGCGTCAACGCTGTCATCCGCCAATGGCAAGGCTGGATCGCGGTTGAGGTTTTGCACAAACCACCGGCTGAGGCGGGGATTGGCCGCGAGTTCCTCGGCGTTCATGCCATGGCCGATCACCTCGGCATAGGCGATTTCTGACGGCAGATGGCTGACCCAGCTCGACATCAGGTCGAGTAGGACACCGCCGGCCGGCAGGACTTTGCGGTAAAATCCGGTCAGCGCGGCAATCGCACCGTCATCGATATGGCAGACGAGCCGTGCCGGCTCGTAGAAGAATTCGTCGTCTTCGGCATCGAGCTTGGCAAAGGCCCCAGGCGGCAGCCCCAGCGCATCCTGTTCCATCGATCCACGCCTCCGCGCTAGCGTCCTTGGGCCCAAATGCCGAGGCGGGGCCGACGGGTCCGGCTCCCTCAGCGCCGTTAAGGCTCCGCGGCGCAGCGACCGGAGCATGGCACGCCGCGCCATCCAGGGCCAGACCCAGGGCCGGTGATCACAGGCCACCCGGTCGCAGCGCCCCCGTCGCGGGACGGGGGCTTGGTCCCGAGCGGGTCGGATGCGGGGTTAAACAGCCCCGGCTAGCTGTGCGGGCGCTCGCAATTGACCATCCACGGGATGCCGAACTGATCGACAAGCATGCCAAAGCGCCGCGCCCAGAAGGTCTCGGCGATCGCCATCGTCACCGTGCCGCCTTCCGACAACGCCTTGAAAACCCGTTCCGCTTCCGCTGGATCATCGATGCCGAGCGTCACCGTGATGCCCTTGGGCGGCGCATACTGAGCGGGCGGCGCGTCGCCCCCCATCAGCACCTCGTCGCCGATGGTCATCCGGGCGTGAACGATCTTGCCCTGCTGTTCCGCCGGTACCTGATCCTTCATTGGTGTGTCAGCGTAAGTCATCATCGCAACGATGTTGCCGCCGAGGGCCTTTTCATAAAATTTGAATGCGGCTTCGCACCGGCCGTCGAAACTGAGATAGGGGTTCAGCTGCATTGTTCTCTCCTGGACAAGATCGATTTTCGAAGATGCTTTTGTTATCAGAGGGTTTGCGTCAGATCCTGCATCGGTCAGCCGGCGTTCGTTCTGGCGGCCAAGCGGGTGCGCAAGCGGTCTTCCGCCGCGCGCATTTCGGGGGTCAGCGCCGGACCGAAATCCTCCATTTCGTAGACCTGTCGGATTTCGACCACCCCGCCTTGGAAAGGGATGCGCTTCGCCCAGGCGATCGCGTCCTCTTTTGTCCCGACATCGATGATCCAGAACCCGGCGATCAGCCCGTCCGCGTCGAACGGACCATCGATGACGGTACGCTCGGCGCCGGCAAATACGACGCGGGCGCCTTTTGCGCTTGGGTGCAGTCCCTCGGCGGCGAGCATGACCCCGGCCTTTGACATGTCCTCATTGTATTTGAACATCGCTTCGATCAATTCCCGGCCGGGCAGGATGCCGGTCTCGCTGTCGCGATCCGCCCTGACCTGTAGCATGAACCGCATTTGTCATCCTTCGCTGTGGGTTTTTGAGTTTCACCTCGGCACCCGCCGGCGGGCGGTCTTCGCGTGCCTCACTCATCGATCGCCTGATAGGCCAAGACCCAGAAGTCGCGGCAGATCTCGGGTGGAACGGGCGAGGTCCAGGCGCGCTGCGTCATCAATATTCCAACCATGTCTTCTGCGGGGTCCGACAGCCAGGACGTGCCGAGACCGCCGGACCAGCCGTATTGGCCGACCGGTTCGGCGAGGCCGGCGCGAGCGGTGACGACCGATACGCCAAAGCCCCATCCGTGATTGTCAAAGAAATTCGCGCCGAGCCCACCGGCCGCCTTCTGAGACGGCGTCAGATGATCGGCTGTCATGGTTTCGACCGCAGCACGAGACAGGATGCGCTCGCCGCCGGATTTGCCGAGATCCAATAGCATCCTGGCAAAGGCGAAATAATCATCCACGGTCGAAACCAGACCGCCGCCGCCGGAGGGAAAGGCGGGCGGCGAACTCCATTCGCCATCCACGGCCCGGTCGTAGATTTCGAGCGCGGCGGTTTGCGGGTTGGTCCAATAACTCGTCGCCAATCGGTCGAGGCTCGCCGCCGGTACGCTAAAAGCGGTGTCCGACATACCGAGCGGTTCGAACAGACGCTCGCGCAAAAATGTTTCGAACGGCCGACCCGAGGCGCGCGCGATCAGCACGCCCAGCACGTCGGAGCCGGTGTTGTACATCCACTTCTCACCCGGCTGATGCATCAGCGGCAGCGTGCCAAAGCGGCGGATCCATTCGTCGGGCATCGGCGGTTTCTGTGGCTGCGGCATCCCTTGCCCGAGTTCGAGACCGCTCGCTGCGGTCTGGATCGGGTACGTGTCGGGCGGCACCATCGGAATGCCGAAACCCATCCGGAAGGTCAGCAGGTCCCGCAATGTAATCGGCCGCTTTGCCGGTTCGGTCTCATCGAGCGGTCCGTCGAGGCGTTTCAGCACCCGGCGATCGGCAAGTTCCGGTAGGAAATGCTCGACGGGGTCATCGAGGCGCAGCCGGCACTCCTCGACCAGGATCATCGCCGCCGCGGCGGTGATCGGCTTGGTCATCGACGCGATGCGGAAAATCGTATCGCGCCGGATCGGATCGCCGGCGCCGAACGCCTTGCCGCCGATCGGCTCGACATGGATCTCGTCATGGCGAGCGAGGAGTGCGACGAGGCCGGGCGGATCCGTCTGCTCGACATGCGATGCAAGGATGTCGTGCAGACGCCCGAGGCGTCGGCGATCGAAGGCACGACCCACGCTTACCGGCCCTCAGCTACCGTGTCCGATGGCCGATCCGTAGCGTCATCATACTCGTCATGACGCTTTACCCAATCCATCAGATTGTGGTGCGGACCGGTCTCGTTGCGGCCTTTGGGCGTCAGGTCGAGCACCATGTAGGTCGTCAGCAACGCCTCGACGCCACGGGCGTAGGTGGAGTAGGTGTGAAAGACCTCACCGCTTCCGTTCTTGTAGAACACACTGCACCCGGGGAGCTCGTCCACGCCGCCGTCGATCATTTGATAATTATAGAAAACCTGACCCGTCGCTAACTGGTCGGGCGTGAAGGAGACGTCGTAGTCAAAATTGAAATCGCTGCCAAAAGACGACACCCAGCGGAACGTCCATCCCATGCGTTGCTTGTAGGCGTCGATTTCAGCGAGTGGCGCGCGCGACACCACGACCATACTGACATCGTGGTGCTCGAGATGAACCAGCGAATTGCCGATATGATCGGCGCCGAACGAGCAGCCGACGCAGCCCGCACCCCAGCCGGGTCCCAGCATGAAATGGTCGACGACCAGTTGACTGCGGCCGCTGAACAGTTCGGCCAGCGTTGTTTTTCCCTCCGGCGCGTCGAAAACATATTGCTTCTCAACCCTGACCCAGGGCAGGGAACGCCGCGCCGCGCTCAGCCGGTCGCGCTGGCGGGTGAACTCCTTTTCCTCGGCCAGCAGTTTTAGGCGCTCGGCCAGCCATTCCTCGCGGGAAACGATGTTGTGCGGCTCCACGCTGCCCTCCGTTCGTCACGTCGATAGTTTAAAACCGCCCTGCCAAGCGGCGGCCCCGTGTTTTGTCGTTGTCCCGTTGACAATTACGTTGATAACAACGTATTATGCGCCATGTCAAGCGGGGAAGAACCTTCTTTCGAAATCACGCTGCTGGTTCGCGATACCTGTCTGTGCCTGCATCTGCAGCGGGCCGCTCGCACGGTGGGGCGGCGGTTTGATCAGGCGTTTCGGCCGCTTGATCTGACCAATGGCCAGTTCTCGCTGCTGATGGCGCTCAACCGGCCACAGCCGCCGAGCATCAGCGAGGTTGCGCCGCTGCTGGCGATGGACCGCACGACATTGACCGCCAATCTGAAACCGCTCACACGCCGCGGGCTTGTCGAGGTCGCGGTCGATGCCGAAGACAAACGCGCCCGGCGGCTGCACCTGACCGCCAGCGGTCGCGCGTTGCTGGCTGCCGCGGTGCCGATCTGGCGGCAGACCCACGCCGCCATCGAGCGCCTGGCCGCCCGTGACATTGGCCGTCTGCGCGCCGATCTCATAGCGTTGTCGTGAGCAGGAGCCAGCCGCGTCCGGATCGCCGCGCGCTTGCGGCGGATGGGCCGCGGGCTTAAATTCGCGGCACTTGGCATGAACGCGATCAGGAGGCCGCGGTGATCAAACTAAAGGGGATAGGCCACGTCAATTTGCGCGTCGCCGATCAGGAGGCGTCAAAGCGGTTTTATCGCGACATTCTCGGTTTTGTCATTGCCGAGGAGGATCCCGAGCATGGCGGCGTCTTCATGACTCTGGGCGAGAATTTCCACACGCTCGACATCGGCCAGCATCCCGCGCCCGACGTCGCCCAGCGGCCAAAGCGCGACCAGGTCGGGCTCGGCCATATCGCCTTTCAGGTCGGCAGCTACAAGGCGTTGCGCGAGGCCTACAAACATCTGGTCGAAGGCGGCGTCGCGATCCTGCGCGCAACCAACCATGTCAACCAGCGCAGTTTTTATTTCGCCGATCCCGACGGCAATACTCTCGAGATCTATTACGAGATGCCGCATGCACTGGAGTTGTTTGCCGATGGCCGCTCCGATGATGATGAGGCATTGCCGGTCAGCGGCAAGGACGATCCGCTGCCGGGCTGGCTCCTTGAAGACTGGCCGGGGCCCGAAATGACGGCGCGGATCGAGCGTTTGCAGCAACGGCAGAACGAAGCCGCACCCGCCTAGGCGGCGGACCGTACCGGCGCCATCAGCTCCTGGCGCTGGTCCAAGCTTCGGGACCGCACAGAAATACAACACACCCTCACCTGCGGGCGGTCCTGAAGTGCCCTCTGCGGCGACCGACCACGGCCTCGATGTCACCGTTCTGTCGGCTGATGGCGCGGCCCGGGCTTCTCCGTCGCCCGAGATCCTCGCTTCTGCGATGCTTTGAAGCTCGCCCGTTCGGGCGGGCCCCGGCTCCGGCCGAATGCGCGTTTGACGACGTCGCGGGTCGGCGCCGGCAGCGATCACTTGGTCGCGCGCCTTTGCAGGTTGATCGCTGCGCGGCCCGGCGGTGCCGGCTCGTTGATCTGCATCAAGGAACATTTTGTCGGCGTGGTTGAGATGAGCCGGCCTGTCAGCCGACGGCAGAAGCCGGCCGCATCAGGATCGGCGCCGATGCCCGCATCGTCCTCGACGCATATCCCGGCCACGCCATCCCGGCCAAGGTCGTGTTCGTCGCGAGCCAGGCGCAATTCACGCCGAAGACCGTCGAAACCAAGGACGAGCGCGACAAGCTGATGTTCCGCATCCGGGTGCGGATCGACCCGCAGCGGCTCAAAGGACGGGCGCGGATCGTCAGGAGCGGGCTGCCGGGCGTCGCCTATGTTCGCACCGACCCGAACAGCCCATGGCCGGTGCGGCTCGAGCCAAGCCCGCCGCCGTGACCGGGCAGACAAACCCGGTCGCGCGCCTCGCTGCCGTCACCCAGGTCTACGGCAAGGCTGTCGCGCTCGACAACGTCACCTTGGACCTCCCGTCCGGCCGCCTCCTCGGGCTGATCGGACCGGACGGCGTCGGCAAGTCGACCCTGCTCGCGATCGTTGCCGGCGCCCGCAGCATCCAGGCGGGGACTGTGCAGGTGCTGGGCGGCGATATCGCCGATGCGGCGCACCGCACCCAAGCCTGCCCGCGCATCGCCTATATGCCGCAGGGCCTCGGCAGAAACCTCTATCCCGATCTCAGTGTCCGCGAGAACATCGCGTTCTTTGGCCGCCTCTTTGGCCAGTCGCGAGCCGAGCGCGAGAGGCGCATCGCCGATCTGCTCGACGCGACCGGGCTCGCGCCCTTTGTCGACCGCGCGGCGAAAAAATTGTCGGGCGGCATGCGCCAGAAACTCGGGCTCTGCTGCTCGCTGATCCACGATCCCGATCTCTTGATCCTCGACGAGCCGACGACCGGGGTCGACCCGCTGTCACGCCGTCAGTTCTGGGAACTGAACGACCGCATCCGCTCACGCCGCGCCGGCATGAGCGTCATCGTCGCCACGGCGTATATGGAGGAGGCCGAGGGCTTCGACCGGCTCGTGGTGATGAATAACGGCACGGTTGTCGCCCGCGGCTCGCCCGCCGATCTTAAGAGCCAAACCGGCGAAGACACGCTCGAAAACGCTTTCATCGCGCTGTTGCCGGAATGCGATCGCGCCGGCCATGCGCGATTGTACATCCCGCCGCGGCATATCCGCGATGCCGAGCCGGTTATCACGGCGCGCGGGCTCACCTGCCGCTTTGGCGACTTCACTGCGGTCGACCATGTCAGCTTCGCCATCGAACGCGGTGAGATCTTCGGTTTTGTCGGTTCCAACGGCTGCGGCAAGACGACGACGATGAAGATGCTGACCGGGCTGTTGCCGGCCAGCGACGGTGAGGCATTGCTGTTCGGTCGCGCAGTCGACACGAGTGACCTCAAGACGCGCAACCGCGTCGGCTACATGTCGCAGTCGTTCTCCCTCTATGCCGAGTTGATGGTGCGGCAGAACCTCGATCTGCATTTGCGCGCCTGTTCCATCTGCCGCCGCGAAGGGCGAAGGCGCGCATTGCCGAATTGATCGCCCGCTTCGGGCTTGCCGACAACGTAGATCAATCTGCCGAAGCGCTGCCGCGCGGCATTCGCCAGCGGTTGTCGCTCGCCGTCGCCGTCGTGCACGAACCCGAGATACTGATCCTCGACGAGCCTAGCTCCGGCGTCGATCCATTAGCGCGCGACCGGTTCTGGGAATTGCTGATCGACCTGTCGCGCAACCAGAATGTGACGATCTTTGTCTCGACTCATCTCATCAACGAGGCCGAGCGTTGCGACCGCATTTCGCTGATGGATTCGGGTCGGGTGCTGGCGACCGACACGCCGCAAGGCTTGATCGCCGCACGGCGAGCGGCGACGCTCGAAGACGCGTTCATCGGCTATCTCGAAGAGGCCGGGGCGCGCATCGCCGCCGGCACCGCCGACAGTGTCTCGCAGCCGGAGCGGAACCCGCAACCGGCTCCGGTGCCGGGCCGGTCGGGCCGTTCCGGCGCTTTTAGCGTGCGGCGCCTTGTGGCCTGCACGATCCGCGAAACCTTGGAATTGCTGCGCGATCCGATCCGCCTCGGGTTTGCCGTGTTCGGCACGACTTTCCTGATGCTCGTCTTCGGCTTTGGCATTTCGACCGATGTCAACTCCCTGACCTTTTCCGTCCTCGCCCACGACCGGGGCCACGAAAGCCGCGCCTACCTCGATGAACTGCGCGGTTCCTCCTATTTCGTCGAAAAACCGCCGCTCGCCGATGATGCCGATCTCGAAAGGCGGCTCGCGGATGGGGAGATCGATACCGGCATCGAGATCCCGCCGGGGTTCGGCCGCGACATCGCGCGATCCCGTCCCGCTTCGGTCGCCGCCTGGATCGACGGGGCGAGGCCGTTCATCGCCCAGACCATCCGCGGCTATCTGCAGGCCATTCATCAGCTTTATCTATCCGACCCGATCGTGACAGCGACCGAGCCGGCACCACCGCCGCCCACCGACATCGCGGTTCGCTTCAAATACAACCAGGATTTCGAGAGTGTCTATGCCATGGTGCCGGCCCAGCTGGCTCTGGAGCTGGCACTGTTTCCGGCGATCCTGATGGCACTCGCCATCGTCCGGGAAAAGGAACTCGGCTGGATCACCAACCTCTATGTGACGCCGCTGAGCCGCCTCGAATTTCTGCTCGGCAAGCAGGTGCCTTATGTCGGGCTGGCAATGATCAATTTCGTTGTGATGTTCGCGATGGCGCTCATTGTTTTCGGGGTGTCGCTTAAGGGCAGTTTTGCGACGCTGTTCTTCGGCACCCTTGTCTATGTCGCGGCGACCACGGCCTACGGCATGATGATCTCGGCCTTTGCCCGGACCCAGATCGCGGCCCTCTTTGGCACCGCCATCTTGACGGTCTGCCGGCGACGATGTTTGCCGGCATGCTGGTCCCGGTCTCGTCGCTCACCGGCATGGCCCGAATCATGGGCCGCCTGTTTCCGATGACCTATTACCTGCCGGTCGGCGTCGGCACTTTTACCAAAGGCCTCGGCTTTCCGGATCTCGCGACGAATATTGTTGCACTGATGCTGTTCATTCCGGGCTTGCTGGCGCTGAGCCTGCTGCTGTGCGCAAGCAGGAACGATAGAGACAGGCTCGCGCGATGCCGACCCTCGGCAACATCTTCTGGCTTGGCACCAAGGAGTTGCGCAGCTTTATGCGCGATTACGTGCTGCTGGGCCTCGTCGTCTACAGCTTCACCCTCGCCGTTATCGCGCAGGCCCAGAGCAGTTCGCAGGAAGTGCGCAATGCCTCGATCGCGATTGTCGACGAAGACCATTCGGAACTGTCGCGGCGCATCGTAGCGGCGTTCCTGCCGCCGTATTTCCAGCCGCCTCAACCGATTGCCGAGCGCGACATCATGCCGTTGATGAATGCCGGGCGATATAGCTTTGTCCTCGACATCCCGCCCAACTTCGAGCGCTATGTCTTGGCGGCCGCGAACCGGCGATCCAGCTCGATGTCGATGCGACCGCGATGGTCCAGGCCGGTCTCGGGGCCGATTACGCACAACAGATTGTCACCACCGAGATCGCCAATTTTCTGTCTCGCGCCGAGAGCGCGCCCGCAACGCCGGTCAACCTCGTCGTGCGCATCGCCTTCAACCCGAATGTCGAGACGGCGTGGTTCACCAGCATCATGGGCATCATCAACAATGTCACGATGCTGGCGATCATCCTGGCCGGCGCCGCGCTCGTCCGCGAGCGCGAACACGGCACGCTCGACCATCTGCTGGTGATGCCGCTAACTCCGTTCGAGATCGCGATGTCAAAGATCTGGGCGAACGGGCTCGTCATCGTCGTTGCCGTCGGACTGCCGCTTTATGCGGTGGTGCGCGGCCCTGCTGCATATTCCGATCGCCGGCTCGGTACCAATGTTCCTGTTCGGCGTCACGATCTACCTGTTTTTCGCGACAACGTGCGGCCTCCTGCTCGGCACGATTGCCCGCTCGATGCCGCAACTCGGCCTGCTTTTCCTTCTCGTATATCTGCCGCTGGCAATGCTGTCCGGCAGCAACACGCCATTGGAGAGCATGCCGCCCTGGCTCGCGACGATCATGCAGGTATTGCCGACCGTGCATTTCGTTTCGTTTGCCCAGGCCATCCTCTATCGCGGCGCCGGTTTTGCCGTGGTATGGCCGCAATTCCTGGCGACCGGGCTCATCGGCAGCCTTGTCCTTGGCCTGGCGCTTGTCCGGTTTCGCACGGTGACGGCGTGATGGGATGCGCCGAACGAGCAGGTGACGGACATTGCTGGCGGGAATGATGACATGCTGGCTGTGCCGGCTTCTTTCAGGGTCGATCGCGCGCGTTGAGAGCCGACGCCTCAAAGCGATCCTCGCTCCGCTCGTCAGTTCTTGCCGGCCGAGGCCTGCCGCACGAGGGCGAGGAGTTCGTCAGCGCCATGCGGCTTTTCCAGCAGCGCCACAGCGCCGACCGCCCGGGCCCGGCTGCGGGTGGCAGGATCGGG
>DATJLK010000087.1:0-4520 GCA_035509615.1 Allostellaceae bacterium
ATGCTGTCCGCCGGCCTGCGAAGCGACAACCGGGGTGCGAAAGCAATGGTTCAGATTGTCCACGAGCAGCCAGGCGCGCCGATACGACATGCCCATCTGGCGGCCGGCCTCGGAAATCGAGCCGTGCTTGTCGATCAGCTCTAACAGCTTGATCTTGCCCGGCCCGATAGCGCGGCCCGCGTCGAAATCGATGCGCAAGGTCAGCCTCGCCATGGGCTCACGCCTCGGTTTGCTCGGCGGGGTGCAGGGCAGCCGCCGAATTTGCCTCCTGCTGTCTTGACCCAAACTGCCGCTCTGTTCAAGGACGCATTGAATTGTCGGTCCGGCGCCGATCGGCCGACAAGACGCCGCGGCCACTACAGCGCGAGTTGTTGAGACAGGTCTTGACGTGCCGATTGTTTGGCTAGCCCGAAGCGGAAAAACCGCCATCGACCGCGATCGCGCTGCCGGTGATGAAATCCGAAGCGGCGGACGCGAGAAATACCGCGACGCCGGCCAGATCCCCAGGGGCGCCCCAGCGGCCTGCCGGAGTGCGCGCCAGGATCCGCTCGTGCAGACCGGTGACCTGTTGGCGCGCGTCGCGAGTCAGTTCGGTATCGATCCAGCCGGGGAGCACGGCATTGACCTGGATGTTGTCGGGCGCCCAGGCGGCGGCCAGCGATTTGGTCAGTTGCAGCAACCCGCCCTTGCTCACCGAATAGGGGACGGCATAAGCGGCACCAAAGATCGAGAACATCGATCCGATGTTGATGATCTTGCCCTGGCCGGCTGCTTTCATTGCCGGAAAAGCCGCCTGCGCACAAATAAAGGCGCCGGTCAGGTTGGTGTCGATGACCGCCTGCCATTCGGCCATCCGATAGTCCTCGGCCGGCTTGCGGATCGACATGCCGGCGTTGTTGACGAGGATGTCGAGCCGGCTGAAACGAGCGAGGGTTGCCGCCACCATCTCTCGGCACGATTCTTCGTCAGCAACATCGAGCGGCATAAAGCAGCTCTCGGGCCCGAGTTCGGCCAATACCGCCTGCGACTTTGGCCGATCGCGCGCCGCTACGACGATCTTCGCACCGGCGGCGGCAAGACCCCGCGCCATGCCGAGCCCGATCCCGCCATTGCCGCCGGTCACGATTGCGACGCGGCCGGTCAGATCGAAGAGGTTCATTAGGATGGTCGCTCAGCTTCAAGAGGGCTAGACCGCGCAATTTGCGCCGGCCGGCTCGTCGCACCGGGCCGAGATAGGCGGCGGCAAGCACTGCTTTGGGACGGCGAACGAGGGGCCGCCGATCGGCGTCAATAGACACCCTTGAGCGGGGTCGTATCGCGCTTGTCGACGGTGGCGCCGGCGTTGCCGGTATCGCCGTAGTCGAGCAATCTGTTCGACAGGCTTTGCGAGCCGACCATCCCCGACGGATCCGGCGTCTGGCTGTTGCCGCCGATGTTTGGCAGGCCGTTTTCGGCGCTGCGCAGGCGAAGATCGGATTCCTGCTTGCCGGGCGCGCCCGGGCCGGCCTGATCGATGATCTGTTCGGCTTGCTGTTCGGAGCTCTCTTCCTGCGGCCGCGGCGCACCCGGCTCCGGCGGGCGCAGATTGAAATCGGGCGGGATCGTTAACGGCGCACGCGATTCGACCGCGAACTCATCCGGCATCGTCGGGTCGATGCCGAGCATCTGCTTGACATCGCTGCAGCCCGACAGCAGAGCTACCGCGGCGAGACAAGCAATACCAAGAACAATTTGAGTGCGGCCGGCGCCGCGAACCGGGCGATATTGGAGCATGGCGGGGTCCCTCCCGCCTGGTATTTAATGCGCCTCACGCCGTAGAAGCAAGCTTTCGAATAACATTACCGCCACCCCGAGACAAATCGCACTGTCGGCCAGGTTGAACGCCGGCCAATGATAAATTCCAATATGGAAATCGAGAAAATCAATGACCGCACCATACCGAACCCGGTCGGCGATGTTGCCGACCGCCCCGCCGATGACGAGACCGATGGCCGAACCGAGAAGCGGGCTCGCGACACGGCTGAGCCAATAGATCAGTCCGACGACGATCGCTGCACCGGCAAGCGAGAAGACGAGGACATTGGCGGTACCGCCGGTTCCGCGACCGGTATTGAAGAGGCCAAAGCTCATGCCGTGGTTCAGGGTCAGGACCAGATTGAAGAATGGCGTGATTGCTTCATCACCGAATGCCCGCCCGGCAAAGTGAGCGAGGATCAGCGCTTTCGTCAGCTGATCGAGGATCGCGACGACGAGTGCGGTGGCGAGCCCCAGTTTCAGCATAGTCAGGCGCTCATGATCGGAGCAGCCGCGTCGAGCCGATCAACCACTGCCGAACAACGCCGGCAGAGATCAGCGTGACCTGGCTGACTGCCGACCTCGGGCAAGACCCGCCAACAGCGCTCGCACCGTTCGCCTGAAGCCGGCGATACGCGGACGCCGATCTCGGGCACGTCAGGCAGGCTGAACGCGTCTTCCGGCGGGGATCCGATATGGACCGTTCCGGCAGAGGTGATGCACAGTCCGGCAAGATCGAGGTTGCGCACGCGTTCGGCGAGCCGCTCGGGCACCCAAACCTCGACCGCTGCCTGCAGGCTTGAGCCCATTCGCTTGGCAGCGCGTTCGACTTCCAACGCCCCGGTGACAACGCGGCGCAGATCGCGCAACTCTGCCCAGCGCTCACCCAGCGCCGGATCCACCCACTCCCGGGGGATGTCGGGAAACGGCTCAAGATGCACACTGCGCCCCGGCGCATCGCCATGGCGCGCCAGCCAGGCCTCCTCGGCGGTAAAGCAGAGGATTGGCGCGAGCCAGCGCACCAGAGCGTCGAAGGTGCGGTCGAGTACGGTGCGTAGCGCGCGCCGCGCGAAATCATCGCTCGCATCGCAATAGAGCCGGTCCTTGCGGATGTCGAAATAAAACGCCGACAAATCGACCGCACAGAAATTATGCAACGCCGTAAACATCTCGTGGAAATCGAAATTCGCGATGGCGCGGTGCACCACGGTGTCGAGTTCGCCCAGGCGATGCAATATCCAGCGTTCAAGTTCGGGCATCGCGTCTTCGCCGACGGCCTCGGCCGGCTCGAACCCGTCGAGCGCCCCCAACAGGTAGCGCAAGGTGTTTCGCATCCGGCGATAGACGTCGCTCTGATGCTTCAGGATCTCGGGGCCGATGCGCAGATCTTCGGAGTAGTCGGCGCCGACCACCCACAGCCGCAGGATGTCGGCGCCGCTCTGCTTGATCACGTCCTGCGGGGCAACGACGTTGCCCACCGATTTCGACATCTTGCGACCCTGTTCGTCGAGCACAAAGCCATGGGTCAGCACGGCGTCATAGGGGGCGCGGCCGCGCGTGCCGCAGGCCTCGACCAGCGACGACTGAAACCAGCCGCGATGCTGATCCGAGCCTTCAAGATAGAGCGAGGCGGGCCAGCGCAGTTCCGGCCGCTGTTCCAGAACAAAGGCATGTGTCGAGCCCGAATCGAACCACACCTCGGCAATATCGGTGACTTTCTGCCATTCCGCCGGATCGTATGCATTGCCGAGAAATTGTGACGCCTCGGCACTGAACCAGACATCCGAGCCTTCGCGTTCGACCGCGGCGGCGACGCGCTCGACGACCGCCGGGTCGCGCAACGGCTCACCGGTGTCGCGATGGGTGAAAACTGCAATCGGGACACCCCAGGCGCGCTGGCGCGACACGCACCAGTCGGGTTTGCTTTCGACCATCGCCGTGATCCGGTTGCGGGCTTGCGGCGGGACCCAGCGGGTGTCGGCAATCGCCGCCAGCGCCTTTTCGCGCAACCCGTTTGCCGCCATGCTGATGAACCATTGCGGCGTATTGCGAAAGATCAACGGCGCCTTCGAACGCCAGGAATGGGGATAGGAATGCACCAGTACGCCGCGGGCCAAAAGGCCGCCGGCGGCGTCGATGGCGGCGATGACCGCGTCATTGGCGTCGCCGGGCTTGCCATCCGGCCGATAGACGGCGCGGCCGGCGAAGAGCGGCACGCCCGGCAGATAGACCCCATCGGGCCCGACCGTGTCGGGTACGGAAAGCCCGCAGGCCTGACCCAATTCGAAATCGTCGGCACCGTGACCCGGGGCGATATGGACAAGACCGGTGCCCTGATCGGCCTCGACAAAGCTCGCGGGCAGCAAGGGCACGTCAAACTCGTAGCTCTGCCCGGCGAGCGGATGCCGCGCGATGGTTTCGGCGAGCGCGATGCCCCGGAATGAGGCCACCGTCTCGTACTGAATTATGCCTACTGCGTTTGCGAATTCCTGAACTAGCGGCGCGGCCACCAGCAGCAATTCACCCAGATTGACAGCCCCACCGCCTTTTTGGGCACCTAGGCGGGGCCCCTCGGCAGAAACCATCGTGGGCCGGATGACAACGTACTGTAGGTCGGCGCTGAATGCGATCGCACGATTGCCGGGCAGGGTCCAGGGTGTCGTCGTCCAGATCACGGCAGCGGCGCCGACCAGCGCCGGCAGACCCGTTGTCGCGATCGGAAACCG
>DATJLK010000088.1:0-2953 GCA_035509615.1 Allostellaceae bacterium
GTCGCTCTGCCACGTCACGATTCTCGACGCGGCGTCGGCAAATTGGTCCTTTGCTTCAAGCGCGAGCTGATCGATCGCTCTCGGCGGCGTCCACAATCGCGCGAACGCTTGCGCAAACCCGCTGCCGAAAGCGCTATCGTAGGCCTTCTCGAATTTCGCCGCCGTTGTCGGGGATGGTGGGTACCTCCAGAGCTGCTCGTCGCGAAAAAACCCGCTGAAGAGGTCGAGAGCGCCAGAGACCCCCGTGCACGCCTCCGTCACTCTGTTGCCGTTTTCCTGGTAGCTCTTGCCCTTGATGGCTCCGGCCGGCCAGGTCCCTGCCATGCACTGGGATGTACCGTCCTTAGTCTTGTCCAAGTATGTATCGCGAACTGCAGCGCTCTGGGTCTCGTATGAGCTGATCCGGTCGCGAAGTACACCCTCTCGTACCGATAGGACAAGAAACGCAAGCTGGGTCGCGGACACCCAAACCCAGGCGAGATCGATGGCCTTGAGTTGGTAGTCATTCAAGAGCTTCTTGCGGACGATCGCCCTGTCAACGAGGAGATAAACCACTATAAAGTAGGTCACTGCCGCTGCGAGCGGCCATAGGGCCCCGAGAGCTTCAGCAAGACTACTCATCGGACATCTCCGCCTACTGAGATCCCTCTGCCACACCGATCCGACCTTGCAGCCGACGCATCAGCGCATGATGGCAGGGGGCGGTGCTCTAAAGCGCGTTCAGCGCGGTAAGAGCTATCGCGCGATGGCGCTTGCTTGCGCGGCCGTGGTCCGGCCGTGGCGGCGCCCCAGCCAATCGGCGAGACGGTCCATGTAGATGTAGACGACCGGCGTCGTGAACAACGTCAAGAGCTGCGACACCAATAAACCGCCGACGATGGTGTAGCCGAGCGGCTGGCGAATCTCCGAGCCGATACCGGTGCCGAGCATCAGCGGAATGCCGGCGAGCAGGGCGCACATCGTCGTCATGAGGATCGGGCGAAAGCGCAGGCGGCAGGATTCGTGGATCGCCGCTTCGGTGGGGAGTCCGCGCTCACGCTGAGCCGCCAGCGCGAAATCGACCAGCATGATGCCGTTCTTCTTGACGATGCCGATCCGATCGTACACGCCAGCCAAGCCGTCGAAGAAACCCTCGAAGGCGCGCGAGAAGCGGCCGGGGCGCGCCTCTCCCTCCGCCGTCAAGACGCGGGCGCACATCATCGGCGTGAGCGACAGCGAGACGATCACCGAAACGACGATCGCCACCGCGACGGTAACGGCGAACTCGCGAAACAACAGGCCGACGACGCCGCTCATCAGAAACAGCGGAATGAAGACGGCAATCAGCGATATCGAGATCGACAGGATGGTAAAGCCGATCTCGCCCGCCCCCTCCAGGGCGGCCTGCATCGGTGTCTTGCCGTCCTCGATGTGCCGCACGATGTTCTCGATCATGACGATCGCATCGTCGACGACGAAACCGACGGCGATCGTCAGCGCCATCAGCGACAGATTGTCCAGGCTATAGCCCAGCACATACATCACCGCGAAAGTGCCGATCAGCGACATCGGCACGGATATTGCCGGGATCACCGTCGCCCAGAACTTGCGCAGGAACAGAAAAATCACCCCGACGACGAGCGCGATCGTCAGCAGCAGGGTGTGTTGAACGTCGGCGACGCTGGCGCGAATGGTCTGGGTGCGGTCCGAAACGATATCGATCTTGATCGACGGCGGCAGCGAGGCTTCGAGCTCGGGCAGGGCTTTCTTGATGTGGTCGACCGTCGCGATCACGTTGGCGCCGGGCTGCCGCTGGATGGCGATGATGATCGCCGGCTCGGTGTTCATTCAGCCCGCCAGGTTCACATCCTGCAGTGCGACGATGGCGCCGCCGACATCGCGGACCCGCACCGGTCCGCTATTGCCGAAGCTATCGGTGCGGTCGGCAAGGATATAGCTTTTGAACCCCTGCGGCGTCAGCAGCTGGTCGTTCGTCTGCAGCGCAAACGCCTGGTTGGCGCCGTACAGCGTGCCTTTCGGCTGGTCGACCGTGGCATTGGCGAGCGCCGTTCGCACCGTCTCGAGGTCGAGACCGTCGGCGGCGAGCTGCGCCGGGTTGACCTGCACGCGGATCGCCGGACTCTGCTGGCCGCCGATGCCGACAAGGCCGACGCCGGGCATCTGCGAAATCTTCTGGGCGAGAATGCTGTTCGCGTAGTCGCTGACCGTCGTCAACGGCAGCGTATCCGAGGTCAGGGCGAGCATCAGGACCGGCGTGTCCGCCGGATTGGTCTTCCGGTAGATCGGCGGATTGGGCATTGTCGGCGGCAGCTGGCCCGCCGCCGCATTGATCGCTGCCTGCACGTCCTCGGCCGCCGAATCGACCGAGCGACTGCGCTCGAACTGCAAGGTGATCTGCGCATATTCGGTGGCACTGCTCGAGGTCATTTGCGTCAGGCCGGGGATCTGGCCGAACTGCCGTTCGAGCGGCGTCGTGACAGTGCCGGCAACGGTCTGCGCATCGGCGCCCGGGAGCTGGGCGGTGACCTGAACCGTCGGCGAGTCGATGTTTGGCAAAGCCGCCACCGGCAACAGCTCGTAGCTGATCAGGCCGAGCAGCAGGATTGCCGCCATCAGCATCGCGGTGGCGATCGGCCGATGGATGAAGGCCGCCGGAATGTTCATCTACGGCGCTTCGCCGTTCATGGCAACAGGCCCGCGGACGCCAGCGTGGGGTTGGGCACCGCAGTCGCGGTCGAGATTGGCTTGCGCCTGGTCGAGCTGCGCCTGATAGGTGCTCGGATCGAGCTGCGCCAGGAGCTGGCCTTTTTTGACCCGCTGGCCGTCTTCGAAATCGATGCTGATGATCGGCTCGGTCACCAGGCTGCGCACCGTCGCGGAGTTCAGCGCCGTCACATTTCCAATCCCGGTCAGCACGATCGGGAAATCCTGCTTCTGGACGGTCGCGGCGATG
>DATJLK010000089.1:0-8668 GCA_035509615.1 Allostellaceae bacterium
ATAGCTGGGCTTGGATGCAGAAGGCGTGAGTTGGAGTTCGTGCGTCCAGCACGATTTGTCCTGGGTGTGCAGGTACCAGTATGCCTCGGCGATCTTGACCGGGTTGATGATCAGATCGCGGCGGTTCTGGTTGCGCGGCAGTTTGCGGCTGCCGGGTGAATCGATCGAGCCGTCAATAATGATGTTGGCAACGTGCACGCCGTGCTCGGAATATTCTTCAGTCAGTACCTGCGCCAAGGTGCGCATCAGCACACGGGGATAGTACAGCGACTGCCCGGTCATCCGCTTTTTGCCGCGCAAGGAACTGGAGTTGTTCGAGAAGAAAAACGAGCCGGCGCCCTTTCTGCGCATTGCCGGCAGCACCTCCTTGGCGACGAGGAACGGCCCGCGGGCGGAAATGTGCAGTCCGGTGTCGAGGATCTCGACCGGCACATGTTCCAGCAACTCCTTTTCCGGCGGCAGGTCGCGGCCCTCGAGATAGCCGGCATTGTAGATCAGCACGTCCGGATCGCCCGCTTCACGGCGGATTGTGGCAAATGCCGAGACGATCGAGTCCTGCGAGACGAGATCCAGTTCGACGATCATGCAATCGCCGCCCTGATCGCGGATCGCCCTCGCCAGCGGCGTTGCATTTGCTTCATTGCGCGTCGTCAGGACGGTAAAGAAGCCTTCCTGCGCGAATTTCTGCGCGACCGCACCCCCGACACCCCAGCGCACGCCGACTTCCACATCGCTGTCATCGACCGCGTGGCCGTGCGCCAGCAAGGTATTGCGGCCGTCCGACTGCCACTTTGAGGTGGCGCCGATCACCACAGCGACTTCTTTGCCATTGGCATTGCTTTTCATTCAACAACCCTCTTTTCAAGTCGTGTTCCGGATTTTGTCCAGGATACTTCCAACCCTCCCAGGCGGTGGTGGTCTAAACCGCCCGCTATCGGATCTCTCAAGCCGTCCGGTTCCAGCCCCACCAGGCGCATACCGCCTCGCCCATGACCAGGCGCTTGTCCTCCTCGCCGAGCCAGGGCAGTTCTTCGCTGAACATCGTCACGCATTCACGCCATGAGCAGGGCATCTTGGTGATATCGGTGCCCCAGAACATCCGCCGCGGCCCAAAGGCGTCGTAGACTTGTCGCAGATAGGGATGCAGCGCCGGGAACGGATAGGCCTCGCTCGAATAATGCGGCACGCCGGTCGCCTTGACCGCCACATTGGGGAACTTTGCCAATGCGATTAGCTGCGGCAGGTGGGTCATCGCCGCACCATCTTTGAGCGTGCTGGTGCCGCCTCTGCCGCCGAGGTGATCGATCGTCAAGCGCAGCCCGGGGTGGCGTTCGGCAATGCGGCCGAGTTCGCCCAGCGAGTCGGTCGCCAGCGCCGCGATCGGGACCCCGGCGTCTTCGGCACCGGCCCACAACCATTCGAGGTCACCATCGTGCAGCCATCGCCGCGCCGGATCGGCGAGAAAACCGTAGCGCAGGCCGAGCATCCCCGGCTGCTCTCTCCAGCGGGCGATGCGGGCACGGGATTCCGGCCGATCGAGCGGCACCGAACCCATGATCGCGAACCGGCCGGGATAGTTCTGCACCGCCGCTATGGCCATCTCGGTCGAATTCGGGTCCCATCCCGGCGGATGGATGACCGCGGCGTCGACGCCCGCCTCGTCCATCAAGCCGATCGCCTCCTCGGGGGTGAAGGCGGTCACCTGTCGATGCGAGAGGTTGCTCGGCAGGCCCGATCCCCACAGGTGGATTTGCGCATCGACGATCTGCATGCCGCACGCTCCCTTTGTTGTTACGTCTTCCTTGGAACACCGCGAATGCTAGCGACAATGCCCTTGGCTGTCAGCCGGATTGCACACGGTCGCATTGCGCCAGCGGTGCGCCGATGACGATGGCGCTGAGGATGATTGCGGGAATTGCCGCGGCGACGCAATCTGCTAAAGAACTCGCCGGTGACTGAGAGAAGGCTCGACACAATGGCGCAAACCATGGGTGCCAACCGCAAGGTGCTGGTTCTGCCGGGGGACGGCATCGGCCCCGAAATTATGGGCGAGGTGCTGCGCATCGTCCATTTCTTCGAACGCCGGCACATCGCGAGTTTTGACATCAGCGAGGATCTGGTCGGCGGCGCCGCCTATGACGCGCATGGCACGCCGCTGACCGAAGCGACCCTGCACAAAGCGTTGGCCAGCGATGCGGTGCTGTTCGGCTCGGTCGGCGGCCCGAAATGGGAAAAACTGCCGTTCGAATTGCGGCCCGAGCGCGGTCTTTTGGCTTTGCGCAAGGAAATGGACCTCTTTGCCAACCTGCGCCCCGCGGTCGTGTTTGAGGCGCTCGCCGACGCGTCGAGCTTAAAGCGCGATCTCGTCGCCGGGCTCGATCTGATGATCGTGCGCGAACTGACGGGCGGCATTTATTTCGGCGAGCCGCGCGGGGTCGAGACCCTGTCCGACGGAACCCGCCAGGGCATCAACACCGAAGTCTACAGCGAAGCCGAGATCGAACGGGTGGTGCGCGTCGGCTGTGAATTGGCGCGCAAGCGACAGCGCCGGGTTTGCGAGGTGGATAAGGCCAATGTCATGGAGTCGGGCGGTCTGTGGCGCGAGGTGGCGCAGCGGGTGTGCGATGCCGACTACCCCGATGTCGAATTGTCGTTGATGTACGCCGACAACTGCGCGATGCAGCTGGTACGCAACCCCAAGCAGTTTGACGTGATCGTCACCAGCAACCTTTTTGGCGACATCCTGTCGGATTGCGCCGCTATGCTGACCGGCTCGCTCGGCATGCTGCCCTCGGCCTCGCTCGGGCCCGCCGACCCAACCGGCCGACGTAACGCGCTGTACGAGCCGGTACATGGCAGCGCGCCCGACATCGCCGGCAAGGATGTGGCCAATCCGCTCGCTTCGATCCTGTCTTTTGCGATGATGCTCCGCTACTCCTTCGACATGAGCGAGGAGGCTGACCTGGTCGAGAACGCGGTACGGCGCGCACTCGCCTCGGGAGCCCGCACCAACGATATCGCCGGACCCGGTGTCGCCGGCGTCTCGACGCGCGCGATGGGTGACGCCGTCCTGCGCGAGATCGAGAAAGCGGTCTGAGGGTTCGAACAAACAGATGCTGCTCCGCTCGCGATTCATTGCGACGGGATTGCGTCGCCGCTGCGCTCCTCCCAAGGACAACTATTTGCAGTGCAAGTATTGCAAGACAAATATCTGGGTCATTGCCAGCGCAGCGAAGCAATCCCGATATGACAGTAGCGTACCAGCTGTCATATTCCTGCCATACGACCAGGATCCCGGCACTCGAACCCAAGGAGGGATGTCATGGAGAAACGCAAACTCGGTCGGACCGGTCTCGAGGTTTCGGTTCTGGGCTTTGGCTGCGGGGCCGTCGGCGGGTTGATGATCAACGGCAGTGCCGCCGATCAGGAACGGGCGGTGGCGCGCGCTCTCGAACTCGGCATCAATTATTTCGACACCGCGGCGATGTACGGCAACGGCCAATCCGAGCGCAACCTCGGCCGCGTGCTGAAAAACCTGAAACCCGAGCTTTATCTCGGCACCAAGGTGCGTGTGCCGGCCGCCGAGCGGCGCAATATCGCCGCCGCCGTGACCGCCTCGCTGGAGGCGAGCCTGCAACGGCTGCAGCTCGATCATGTCGACCTGTTCCAACTACACAACCACATCCTCGCCGATGGTCATGACGCGGATTTGACGCCGGAGATCGTGCTGGGCGAGGTGGTTCCCGCTTTCGAGCGGCTGCGTCAGCAGGGCAAGACGCGTTTTTGCGGGATCACCGCGGTCGGCGATACCGCCGCCTTGCACCGGGTCGTCGATGCCCGGATGTTTGATACCGCCCAAGTCAGCTACAACATGCTGAACCCGAGCGCCGGCAGGAATGTGGCGCCGGGCTATCCGGCTCACGATTTCGGCAATCTGTTGGCGCACACCCGGGCTGCCGAAATGGGGGTGATCGCAATCCGAGTGCTCGCGGCCGGCGCCTTGAGCGGCAGCGAGGAGCGTCATCCGCATGGTTCGCCGCGCGTCGAGCCGATCGGCTCGGGCCGCGATTACAGCATCGATGTCGAGCGCGCACGGCGCCTCGAACCGGTGCTGCGCGAGGCGCACGCCGCAAGCCTGGTAGAGGCGGCGATCCGCTATGTGATCGCTCATCCGGCGGTGTCGACGGCGCTCGTCGGCTATTCGACCCTCGAGCAGCTCGAATACGCCGCCGCCGCTGCCAGCAAGGGGCCGCTGATGCCGGTGGCTCTCGAGCGCCTGACCGCGCTGCAGGACAGCTTTGTCGGCGAAACGCGCTAAGACCAGCATTGCATTCGCCGCTCGGTCCGAGTCGCCACACCCGCGTGATCGGTGTAACGCGGAACCGGGGGCCGGTCCGGGACAAGACATTCGCGATTTTGCCCTTCGCGATTGCGCCCACCGCCTCGTCATCGCAGCGGGAAAGGCAATTCCGACTTCCAGACCGGATCTGCGGAACTCGGCTCGCCGCCCGGCGTTCTGATCGCTGACGATCGCGCCAGGAGGGCAGATGAGTAGCGTTGACATTCGGTTGGCCGCAAGCGCTCGCCGCACCGAAACACGGGATTTTGGCTGCTGGCGAGTCGAGCAGATCGGCCCGCCGAGCAAAGGCTTTGCCACTCCTGACAATGCTGCGCATCGCAACCGCGCCCTGGCGCTGTGGCTCGACCGGTTGCGCGACCGGCCCGGTCCGCGCGTCTATCGCGTCTCGCCCGCGTCTGAAATCGAATAGGCGGCACGTGCCGAACGAGGGTGGTGCCGCGGCGCCGGCGATATCAGCGTCGTGCGCGTAAGCAATCCGACACTCCGCAACTCGTCGACCACGGTGCCAAAATGCGCCGCGGCCGACCGGTCGATCCCTTCGAGCCAGTTCTGATCGAGAAACGAGGCAAGCGCCGGCTGGCCGAGCTGAGCCTCCCAGACGATGCCCAGCAGCGACGCCGCGGCCTCATCCTTCTCCCGCGGTAGCAGAGGCAACACCGCCGCGCGGTCGGCGGTCTCGCGGTCGATCGTGTCCGGACCCGATCCCAGGCCGAAATCGACCAAGCCGCGCCGTTCCGGCGGGGCCAGCACAAAGTGTGCGACTTCGTGCAGGATCACATAGGCCTCGGTCGCACCGTTCAGCGCGACCCCGTCCCAGTTAAACCGGCATTCGGTTTCCGGCGGATGCACCGGCACGCCACGCTGTCGAGCGAATTCCAGCGCTGCCATGCGATGTGTTTCGGCATCGGGCTCGGCCGCGCGATCGGGCGAGGTTGCGTGGATCACATCAAACACGCGGCGGGCAAACGGATCGCGCAGCCCCGCAGCAAAGCGAGCGAGCAACCCGGCGAGCCGGTCTCGCGGAATTGGCGTCAGGATCATCAGCGGCCAGCATTCTCGAAATCGGCGTGCTCACCAGATGGCAGCCGGTCGCAGATCCGGCAAGGCCGGGCGCTAGCCATTGTAGATTTTGACCATTTCGCCATGCGCCCATTTGACCGCGTCTTCGGGCGTCATGCCCTGCACCGCCTTGGTGTACATATCGACGATGATGAATTTGGAGATGGCTTCGGCTGCAGCCGGGCCGGCCGGCCCGGCATAACCGGCAAAACGGCCGCTTTCCGCCGCGGTCCGGAACGGTGCCATGATCGGATCGATCTTCCACAATGGGTCGTTTTCCCACATCCTGGTGCTGCCGACCGAAAATCCTTGCTGCGAGGTAAACCACTGACCGTAGATGTCTTTAGACTGGAACCAGCGCAAAAAATCCCGGGCCGCTTTTTTATTTGGCGTATAGGCCGGAACAATGTTCGAGAATGGCACATGGTAACTGAACTGCCCACCCGGGCCTTTTGGCAGCGGCGCGTGGAACATGTCTTTACAGATCGGCGTACCTTGGTCGCTCAGGTAGGTATCCGGCTTGCTTCTGGCCAACAAGTAGATCGATGCGCCATTATTGGTCGAACTGATGGTATTGGCGAGAAAGGCGCGGTTGTTACCGGCGTCGTCCCAGGAGAGTCCACCCGAATCATAGCATTCGTTCCACATCGGGACCGCGAATTTGACCGACTCAAGGGTTTCCTTGCTGTTCAGCGCAACGGTCTTGCCGTCGGCTTCGACCTCCTTGCCGCCCCACGACCATAAATACGGGTACCAGAACGCCGGTCCGTCGCCAAACGCATGGGCCAGGGTTTGCCCATAGGGCCGATCTTTGGCTTTAAGGCGCTTGCCCAGCGTGCGGTAGTCGTCCCAGGTCTGGGGAAAGTTGTCCGGACCGGAACCGGCATCTTTGAACCACGAGATGCGGTTGACGAGCATGGCGCCGAGGATGGTGTACGGTACGGCGATCCATTTCTTGCCGTCAAAGGCGACGTCGCGTGCAGTCTGATAATAGCCGCCCTGTGCCTTGCCGATCTCCTCGGCGATATCACTGACATCGTCGACGCTGTCGGCGTAGAGCTGGGCCCAGTTATTGACCGCCATCAGAATGTCGGGGCCGGTCCTTGATTGGATCGCGGAGGTGATGCGCGCCTGGACGCCATCGCCGTTTATGGTTTCAACTTCAAGCTTGATGCCGAGCGCCTTCTGACATTCGTCGGTGATCTTGCCGCGCAACAACTGATCGGAGACTGGCACGAAGTCGACGAATTTGAGCCAGTGCAAAGTCGTCCCCTGGGCAAAAGCCGGCGCCCGGCCGGTGGCGAGGATGCCGGCGAGACCGCCGCTGCCGGCTGCAACTGCGCCAGCGCCCGACAATTTCAAAAAACGACGACGGGTCGTGTATGGCATTTGCTTTCCTCCCGATAAGCTTTTAGTGGTGTGGGTACAAACAGGTTCCCCGAGCAACTCCGATGTCGCAGGGAGTTCGAGGCCCAGCGTCGCGTCGGTACTCCGAATTCGAGCCTCATCGCCCGACAAGCCGCGGATCCACAGCCGTCGGGCAAATGGCTGAGCCCCGTCGCCACCGCAGTCACAGGCTGAAAAAGGCGGCGACGCGGCTCGGGCGTGACTTGTCTGCCGGGATCTATCGGGGTTGTTTTTGCCAGACGAAATCGTAGCTGCAGGAATTGCTGATCTGACGCAGATGAGCAGTGCCGGCGCTGTCGATCTGGCCCCTGACGCTCAGATTGAGGGGCTGGGAACCGGCATTGCTGGAGTTAGGCGGGGCGAGCAGGCTCATTGCCAACTCGCCCTGCGGTCCGACGGTCCCTTTGAGTTTGTAGCCGGTCGCGTTGGTGTATCGCACCCGTCCGTCGACGATATGGAGCGGCCCCGGTCTTCGGCTCGGGCATTGCGCCATCCGGCCGTTCCGATCCGTATAAGTGGTATTGACGTTGGTGGAGGAGACGAGCCGATAGGTGCCATCAAAGGCTGACCCGGCGCCCAACGGCGGTGGCGATTGCGCATTGGCGGCAGTAAAAAGCGTTAACAATCCGACGAGACAAAACGACCCGGCGATTCTGGACATGATTTAATCCTCCCTTTGTCGCGAAACTGTGTACAGCTTTCTTTTTGACTTTACGCACCGCACCGGCCGAGGATCGGCGAGATTGCTTCATCACCGGGCGTTGTCCTCGAGCCGGCACAGCCGGATTGTGGCTTTCTCACAATGACGTCGGCTACCGATGTCGCAATCGGGCCCGTGGGACGGCCAGGACCGACGACGCCTACCCGGCTCTAGCGTACCTCCTCGTCAGATCACCGCCTCGGAGGCGGCATCGAAAAAATGCAACCGCTCCGGATTCATCGCCAGTCGCAGCTTTTCATGCACGCCAATACGGACATTCGGCTCGATCGACGCCACCATCGTATGTTGGCCGACTGCCACATCAAGCAGGATCTCGGAGCCGAGCTTTTCGACGACCTCGACCATCGCGTCGAACCCGAGTTCGGGCGGGTCGGCCTCGGTGGCAAGGTGCAGATCTTCGGGCCGGATCCCCATCGTCACTTGTTGATCGGCATAGCGGCCAAGCCGGCCGGCGGTCTGCCCCGGCACCTTGATGCGGATGCCGTCATCCTCCGCCCATAATGCGCCATCGACTTTCCGCACCAGAACGGTGGCAAAATTCATCGCCGGCGATCCGAGAAAACCGGCGACAAACCGATTGGCTGGCTCATTATAGAGTTCCAGCGGCTCGCCGCACTGTTGCACCAGGCCGTCGCGCATAACGACGACGCGGTCGCCCAGGGTCATGGCCTCGACCTGATCATGCGTCACGTAAATCGCCGTCGTGCCGAGGCGATCGTGCAGTTTTTTGAGTTCGACGCGCATCTGTACCCGCAGCTTGGCGTCGAGATTGGACAAGGGCTCGTCGAACAGGAACACCTGCGGGTGGCGCACGATCGCCCGGCCGAGAGCGACGCGCTGACGCTGACCGCCCGAGAGCTGCCGCGGCTTACGCTGCAGCAATTGCTCGATGCCGAGAATCTGGGCGGCCTCTTTCACTCGCCGGCCGATATCAGCGCGGTCGAATTTCCGCATTTTTAGGCCAAACGCCATATTGTCATAGACGCTCATATGCGGATAGAGCGCGTAGTTTTGGAACACCATCGCGATGTCGCGATCCATCGGCGGCAGATCGTTAATAACCTTGTCGTCGATCAGGATGCGCCCCGACGAGATCGACTCGAGCCCCGCCACCATTCGCA
>DATJLK010000090.1:0-31743 GCA_035509615.1 Allostellaceae bacterium
GAAGTTGCGCGCGATGGATTTGTTCAAGCTCCCCGGCATCGCCGAGACCATCGACTGGACCGAGGCATTGATGCAATTGGACGTGCTCGAACTGACGCCGCAAGCGATCAACGATACGCTCGGCGTATTGCTCAAATACCAGGACGACATCGCGCGCATCAAGGGCAGCGAAGCCGCCCGCCTGCTCGACCAGATCAAGGCCGAAGCGGCCGCCGCGGCGGAGTGAGCGGACCGGGTTGATGCTGACGCTATCCGATAAGCGGGCTCTTGTACCGTCTCGACCGGAAACAGAAATGGACTATCAAATCGCCTCCGTGATCCTCGCGGATGGTCGAAGATTTAATAAGGTCTACATAGTTGGCGGTCTGATAACAAAAGCTGATGCTTTGACTGACATATCGTTTCACGAGTCAGAAATCGTAGAGATAAGGGGCAATCACGGGGAATAGATGACAAAATCCGATCGGCCGTTCCATCCCGCCACACCGGCGAAGGCCGGCGCCCATGGCGGGGGTGGGTCCTGGCCTGCGCCGGGAAGTCGGCTGGGGGCGCGGGGCTGATGGGCGCGCAGCCATCCGTCACCGGAGGCTCGCTGCTTGCGAACCTGATGCATTTCGCTCGCACCCTGCGGGCGGCGGGGCTGCCGGTCGGCCCCGGCAAGGTTATCGATGCGGTCGACGCGGTCAGGACGGTCGGCATCACCGACCGCCGCGATTTCTACTGGACATTGCACGCGGTTTTTGTCAACCGGCCGGATCAGCGGCTGATCTTCGATCAGGCGTTCCACGTCTTTTGGCGCAACCCCGACCTCCTAAAAAAGATGATGGCGCTGGTGTTGCCCGAAATGCGCGTCCCGGGTGACGAGGACCGCGGTGCGGAGATGGCGCGGCGTCTTGCTGAAGCCTTGCACCCCGGCCGTGACGAAAACGCCGGCGAACCCGAGGAGGTCGAGACCGAAATCGATGCGGTGATGACGTTTTCCGACCGCGAGCAATTGCGCAGCATGGATTTCGAGAAGATGTCGCTCGAAGAACTGGCGCGCGCCAAGGCTGCGATCGCCCGTTTGCGGCTGCCGGTCGAGGATCTGCCGACCCGCCGCTTTGCTCCCGACCGGCATGGCGCCCGCGCCGATCTGCGCGCGACCTTGCGTGCCGCGCTGCGATCGGGCGGGCTGATCGAGCTGAAGCGCAAAAGCCCGCGCCGCCGGCCGCCGCCGCTCGTCGTGTTGTGCGACATTTCGGGCTCGATGAGCCGCTACAGCCGCGTCTTTCTGCATTTCATGCACACGGTCACCAACGACCGCGATCGGGTTTTCACCTTTGTTTTCGGCACCCGCCTGACCAATATTACCCGTTATTTGCGGTTTCGCGACGTCGATCTGGCGCTCGAGCGGGTCGGCGAAGCAGTTGCCGACTGGTCGGGCGGGACCCGCATCGGTCACTCGATCGCCGAGTTCAACCGGCTGTGGTCGCGTCGGCTGTTGGGTCAGGGCGCGATCGTCCTGCTGATCACCGACGGGCTCGATCGCGACGCCGGCACCGGCTTGGGGCGTGAGATGGATCGGCTGCACCGCTCGTGCCGGCGGCTGATTTGGCTCAACCCGCTGTTGCGCTACGAGGGTTTCGAACCAAGATCACTCGGGATGCGGGCGATGATGCCCTATGTCGACGAGTTTCGGCCGGTGCACAATCTCGAAAGCCTCGAGGAACTGATCGGGGTGCTGAGCGCGCTGCCGGTGCGGCGCGGTCCGGCAGCCCCGGTATTGCGGCATTACCAGGAGAAAGCGGCATGAGCGATACGGCGGAGATTCTGGAACAAGCGGCGCGCTGGCGCGAAGCGGGGTCGGGGGTGGCGCTGGCGACTGTCGTCACCACCTGGGGATCGTCACCGCGCCCGGTCGGCGCCAAGCTCGCGGTCGACGACAAGGGTGCGATGGTCGGCTCGGTCTCCGGCGGCTGTGTTGAAAGCGCGGTCGTCCAAGAAGCGCTCGATGTGATCCGCGACGGCAAGTCGAGGCTCCTCGATTTCGGGGTCAGCGACAACGAGGCCTGGGAAGTCGGCCTCGCTTGTGGCGGCAAGATCCAGATCTTTGTCGAGCGTGTCGAATGAAAGGCCGCATCCTCGACCGGGTGGTCGCCGCCGGGCGCGAACATCGATCGGTGGCGCTCGCCACCGAGCTCTCGACCGGGCGGCAATTGCTGCTCGACGGCAGTGCTGCGGAAGGCGATCTGACGCTCGGCGAAGCCGCGATCGGCTCGATCCGCGAGGTCTGGCGCGCCGGACGCAATCGAACCGTCGACACCCCGGAGGGCCGGGTTTTTGTCGAGGTGCTGACACCGCCGATGCGGGCTTTTGTCGTCGGCGCGGTGCACATCGCGCAGCCGCTGGCGCAGATGCTGGCGATGGTCGATTACGCCGTCACCGTGATCGATCCGCGCGGTGCGTTCGCCACTCAAGCGCGGTTTCCCGGCGTCGAACTCGTCAGCGAATGGCCCGACGAAGCGCTCGAACGGCTTCACCCTGATCGCGGATCGGCGGTGTTGGCGCTGACCCATGATCCGAAGATCGACGACCCGGCATTGGCCGCGGCATTGCGCTCGGAATGCTTTTACATCGGCGCCCTCGGCTCGCGCCGCAATCATGCCGCGCGCTGCGCCCGGCTCAAGGAGCAGGGCTTTGGCGATGCCGATCTGGCGCGCATCCACGGCCCGATCGGTCTTGCGATCGGTGCGGTTTCGCCGGCCGAAGTCGCGACCTCGATCGTCGCCGAAATGATCCAGGTGCTGCGCCAAGGCAAGGCGGCGGAGGCGGTGTGACCCAGCGCATACTCCTCCTTATGACCGGGCTTGTCCCGGTCATCTCCGCAAACCTGCGAGGCGCGCGCCGGCGTCCCGTAGATGGCCGGAGCAAGACCGGCCATAACGGACGAACGCGAGCGTCTCAGCGGTGGTATGCGAGTACAGTGGAGGCATCGTGAAATTCGGCGAGGTTCCGGTCGCGCAAGCGGAAGGGGCGATCCTCGCGCATAGCCTGAGGCTTGGCTCCGCCGCGCTGAAAAAGGGACGCGTGCTGTCGGTCGCCGACCTCGAATTGATTGCCGGCGCCGGATTGGCAGGGATAACGGTCGCTCGGATCGAAGCGGGCGATGTCGGCGAGGATGCCGCGGCCGAGCGGGTGGCGGCGGCAGCGGTTGGTCCGGGAATTACCGCGGCGGCGCCGTTTACCGGCCGGGTCAATCTCCATGCCGAGGCCAGAGGGGTGCTGATCTTTGATCGCGAGCGGGTTGATCGGCTCAATCTCGTCAATGAGGCGATCACGCTCGGAACCCTGCCGCCGTTTACCGTCGTCGAACCGCGCCAGATGGTGGCAACGATCAAGATCATTCCGTTCGCCGCCCCTGAAGAGGCGGTCAAAGGGTGCGTCCAGGCCGCTATCAGCGAAGGTCCCCTGCTGCGCGTGGCTCCGTTTCGGCCGATGTCGGTCGGGTTGATCCAGACACGGCTTCCCGGGCTCAAGGAGAGCATTCTCGACAAGACGCGCGAGGTGACCGAAGGCCGGCTCCTGGCGCTGAGATGCAGCCTCGCTTTCGAACAGCGTTGCGCTCATGAAACGGCGGATTTGAGCGTGGCGGTCCGTGACGCCTTCGGTCGCGGCATCGACATGCTGCTGATCCACGGTGCCTCGGCGATCCTCGACCGGCGCGACGTGATCCCGGCGGCGATCGAGGCCGCGGGCGGGCGGATCGATCATTTCGGCATGCCGGTCGATCCCGGCAATCTCCTGCTGCTGGGCCATGTCGGCGAAAAGGCCGTGCTGGGCCTGCCCGGATGCGCGCGGTCGCCCAAGGTCAACGGCTTTGATTGGGTGTTGGAACGGCTGGTCGCCGGATTGAGGGTCGGCGGTCCGGAAATCATGCGCATGGGAAGCGGCGGCCTACTCGCCGAAATCCCGACGCGGCCTCTGCCCCGAGCCGAAGCCAAGGCGCCATCGGCCAAGGAAAAAGAAAGGCCGCCGGGTCCGCGCATTGGAGCCTTGCTGCTTGCCGCCGGTCAGTCGCGCCGCATGGGCGGCCCGAACAAATTGCTGGCCGAACTCCCCGGATCAAATCCCGGGACCGGCGTGGCGATGGTGACGCGGGTCGCGCAGCGCCTGCTGGCGTCGCGGGCGCGGCCGATCATCGCGGTGCTCGGCAACCGCGCCGATGAGATCGACGCCGCTCTCGGCCGCCTGCCGGTCGAACGGGTGCGCAACCCCGATTTTGCCGACGGCCTGTCGACCTCGCTGAAACGTGGGCTTGCCGCCTTGCCCGAGGATGTCGACGGCGTGCTGATATGCCTCGGCGACATGCCGCTGATCTCCGGGCGCCACCTCGATCGCCTGATTGCCGTGTTCAACCCGCTTGAAGGACGCGCGATCATCGTGCCGACCCGGCATGGCAAGCGGGGCAATCCGGTGCTGTGGGCCAAACGGTTTTTTTCCGAAATGCTGCAGATATCGGGTGATGTTGGCGCCCGCCATCTGATCGGCGAACATGCCGAACTCGTCGCCGAAGTAGAAATGGACGACGATGCGATCCTGGTCGACATCGACACCCCCGAAGCGCTTGCCGCGTTCCGCGACAAGTGGCAACGCGATACGGTACAGACCGGCCCCTGACCTAGCGTCCTGAGCCTGAAGGTCGCAACGTCCGATCGTTTTCGTCATGCCCGCGAAAGCAGGCATCGGGGCGAGGCAAGCGACGTGTGGCTCCTCTGGATCACCGCCTGCGCGACGCTTGCGCGGGGATGACCACGAAACGGACCAACCAGACCGGGTACCAGTTTAGGCGGTTGATTCGGGCAAGGAGCGGTGGGACAACCCGGCACGGGCCGACTTGCTGTTGGGGATGCTGTGCTACAAACTGCAATTCGGCATTCCGCTGGGTTTGCTTCGGCAAAGCCACATATGCCGCCTGGGGTCTTCCGGCGGCAGCGAGCCCAGCGCTTGACCAGAATTGGCGAAAATCTCTGCCAAAATGTTCGCCCGAGTCATTGGTCAGGCCCGGCCGGAGTTGCTGAGCCAAATCCAAAGCATGCCGATCGCCAGGAACGCGAGGCTCGCCCCGAAACGGAGCAGACGTTCGCGGGTCAGCCATCGCGCTTCGCGCAGGGCGCTCGCGGCGAGCGCGAGGTCGTGCTGCATCCGCCATTCCCGCCAACCGGGCGACGGCATCGGCCGCCGCGATGAGGTGACGGGTTAGCAAGAAGGGCTGAAGTGGCGGTCAATCCCGGCGGCTAGGCGCTCATGGCGCCCGCGACCAAATTGTCTATTATCGATGTGCGCAGAGGCTATTCGGCAGCACTCTGCCGCGCGTTATCGGCGAAATGCGGCATCACTTCGCGGGCAAAGCGGCGCAGGCTGGTGCGGCCGCGCATGCCGCCACCCGAACCGCCGCCATTGATCAGTACATAACCGACGCCGGCCGCGCGCAATTGTTCCAGGCGCTCGGCAATGTGATCCGGGCTGCCGTACATCGCGCTTGCCTCGTTGACCACCCGCGGATCGCCGGTGGCGCGGTCGGGACCGCCATGCACGGTGCCATCGGGTGTGGTGGCGAGCTTTAGCTGGCGCAGCCGGTTGGCAAGCCGGCGCTCCATCGCCTCGGCACGCTCCGCCCGACTGTCACAGACAAAGAAGGCGCGGGTCACCGCGACCTGCATCGGGTCGAACTCGCGACCTTGTGCTTCGGTCTCGGATTTGTAGATTGCGATGCTGGTCGCGACGTCGCTCGGCGCCGCATACTGTCCGAGCAGCAGATTATAACCTTGGGCTGCAACCCGGCGGATCGAGCGCTCGCTGCCGGCCCCCATCCAGATCGGCGGGTGCGGCTTTTGCGCGGTCGGCGGCTCGACGACGATGTTGTCGAACTGCCAGTATCGGCCGCGATGCGAAAACGGCTCGTCGGCGGTCCACGCCTTGACGATCACCGCGAGGGCTTCGTCAAAACGCGCATCGGCCTCCGCCATCGGCACGCAAAAGCCGGCGAACTCGTTGTAGCGATAGCCTTTGCCGATGCCGAAATCGAGCCGCCCGCCGGACAGCAGATCGAGGGTCGCCGCCTGCTCCGCCAGCAGCACCGGGTTGTGCCACGGCAGGACCATGACGGCGGTGCCAAGCCGCAGTTGCCGGGTACGCGCGCCGAGCCAGGTCAACAGGTTGATCGTCGCCGACACCTGGCCGTAGCCGGTGAAGTGGTGTTCGACGACAAAGGTCGAGTGAAAGCCGAGCGCTTCGGCCTCGATGTTGGTGTCGATAAAGTCGCGGAACCCCTCGGCGCTGTCGAACTCAGCGTCTTCCGGCCCCCTCGGACGCCGCGCCGTCGCACTGCCGAACAAGCCGAACCGCATCTGTCGCACCCTCGATCCGCCACACCGTTTCGCGGCGACGTTAGGTCATGTGTGGGAATATTGAAAATACCGTTTACAGATCGCCGGCATAGCGTCTCGGCATCGAGCGCAAGCGTGAGAGAGAACCGGTTGACTTACAAATATCTTAAGATGAGATTAAGGCTCACAAAAAGAAGAGAAGGCTCCTGATCATTGCATCAAGGGAGGACGGCGTGAAGAAAAGCACCGTTATCATCGTCGGCTTGGTGATTGGCGTCGCCACCATCGCGGCGAGCTCCTTGCGGGCTCAGGGTACCCAGCCGGTGTCCCAGACTGACAGTGTTGGGGCGCTTCGAATTATGGCGTCCCAGTCCCAATGCGCCGCGCATTCGTGGCCCGGGCGCGGACGCGCGCCTCGGTCTTATATCGAAGGCATCACCTTGGTGTTCGCTCGAGCGGTCTGTCAGCCGCAGCGTCCCGACGTCGCAGTCGTCTCCGCTCCGGTCGACACCTCGCCCAAGAGCGACGACGGGCTTGCCATATATCAGGACCGATTTAGCTCTGCCGGGATGCGCAACGACAAGGCGGGCGTTGACACTCTCCGGCACAGCTACGTGCTGCTGATTGGCCTCGGCATGATGGAGAGTTCTGGCAAATACTGTGAGGGCCGTGATGTCAGCCAATGCTTCGTAGGAGCCGATAGCGCCGAAGCCGGCCTGTTCCAGACCTCATACGGTGCTCGACGCTTTAGTCCGGCACTTGACGGATTGTTCCAGAGTTACCGAGCCGACCATAGCCGCTGTCTAATAGATGTGTTTCAAGGATCGATCAGTTGCCGGATCGTGAAAAGCCACAACCCCAAATGTCCGTCATCGACCAGCGACGTGGCGGGAACGGGTCCTGGTGCAGATTGGCAGAGATTAACTAAGAGCTGCCCCGCGTTCGCAACCGAATACGCTGCGGTTGTACTACGCAAGCATGGAGGGCCCGAAGGAGAGTTCAATCCTATTCGTAAACGACAAGTGGAGCTCCTTCCCGCGTGCGACGCCATGCTTCAGAAGGTTCAGAGCTTCGTGCAGGATCACCCTCAGATCTGCTCGCAGCTATGACAAACGATTGGGAAACTCTACGAGAGGGCGCGCGCCGCGGAAAGCGCCGCCTCTCGTGTTCTATTCCGTCGCGCGGAATCTGCGATCCGGCTCGCTGCAAGGCGGCAGCGAACCGAGCACAACCTATTCCGCTGCAAACGTAATCAGGCCGGGCGCTGCCAGCCGAGCCAGCCGCAGATCGCGTCGCCCATGACCAATTCCTTGTCGCGGCCTTGCAGCCACGGCAATTCCTCGGTGAACATCGTCACGCACTGCCGGTAGGAGCATGGCATGCGGGTGATGTCGGTGCCCCAGAAGCAGCGCTGCGGCCCGAACGCGTCAACGATCTGGCGGATGTATTGGTGAATGTTGCGGTACGGGTAAGGCTCGCTCGAATAGCTCGGCGCGCCCGACAGTTTGACCGCGACATTGGGATATTTTGCAAGCGCCAGCATCTCGCCGAGATTGCCGAAGGCGGCATCGTCCTTGCCCGAGCCGCCCGGTCCGCCGCGGCCGTGATGGTCGATATGCAGTTTGAGCCCGGGATGGCGTTCGGCGATGCGCGCAAGATCGGCCATGTGCCCGCCGGCCATCAGGCCGACCGGCAATTTCTCGCGCTCGCAGGCCGCCCAGAACCAGTCGAGCGAACCGTCATTCCACCAGCTCGCCTGATGCGGCTGGTTGAACGTAAAACGGAAGCCGAGCATGCCCGGCCGCTGCCGCCAGTTCCTGACGATCTCCTCCTTGTTCGGCGCTTGCAGGTCGAAATTGCCGAGGATGCAGAATTTGCTCGGATAGGCCTTGACCGCTTCGACCGCCTGCGCATTCGGTCCCTCGCCCAAGGTGCTGGGCGGATGAATGACAGCGGCGTCGACCCCGGCCTCCGCCATTTCCTTCAACGCGTCATTAACATCATAGGTCGGGATCTGGCGATGCTGCGGCGACATCCGCGCATTTTCCCAAAGGTGGATCTGCGAATCGACGATCTGCATGGTCTTCTCCTCTGCGGTGAGTGGGTGATTGCTATCGTCCTCAAACGGTTAATCTGCGCGCTCACCGGCGACCAGGGCCGCAGGCGCGCCGGCCGGTGCCGCGTCATCGGTCATCGCCAAGGGCCGGCCATGGGTTTCAGGGCCGAGAAAGGTAAAGGCCAGACCGATGCCGAGCGCGCATATCGACAGGAACATAAAACCGGGCAGGATCGCCTGCTCAGTCGCGTGCGGGGTCAAGAGGTTGCCGGTACCGGCAATGACCGCGAGCGAGGCCGGGCCAAGGATCTTGCCAAAGCCGTTGGCGGCGAGATTGAGCCCGGCGGCGCGTGCCCCGCGGCGCACTCCGAACACTTCGACCGCGTATGGCGCCAAATTGGTAAAGCCACCTTCCATAAACAAATTTGCGACCATCAGCAGCGGGATGAACAGCGGAAACCCGGCGACATAGACGCTGTGGAAATAACCGGCGACAGCGATCGTCACGGCAAGTCCGAAGCCATGCACCTGGCCGCAGCGCCGCCGCCCGAACCATTGCGGCATCAACGCGAACGCGATCTTGCCGGTGATGCCGCAGAGGATGACAAAGACGAAATACCGCGCCGCCTGCGCCACCGTGATCTTCAGCAACAGCGAGAAGATCGTCGGCCCCCATAGAATGACCGCGTAATCGACGGTCGCAGCCCCTCCCATCGTGAACACCACCAGCCAGAACAGCCGCGGTTGCGCGTAAAGCTCCCAAAACCGGCCACGCGGCGGATTGACCGGCCGAATGGTCGGCAATGGCACGCTCGCCAAGGGCAAGCCGAGATGGCTGGCGACCAGTTCTCTCGCCTCGGCAAAGCGCCCCTTGGCGATCAGCCAGCGCACCGATTCGGGCATTGTCAGGCCAGCGAGCACAGCCACCAGGGCTGGAGCCGCGCCGAGAGCGGCAACACCGCGCCAGCCGAGCACCGACAGCAGTGTCGCCGCGGTCAGCGACGACAGCAAGGTGCCGACCGTCGGAAACACGACCGCAAGGCTGGCAACGACGGTGCGAAAGCGAGTTGGCGTGATCTCGACGATCATCGTCAACGCCGGCACGCTCGCCGCCGACAAGCCAAAACCGACGACAAACCGCAAGGCAGCGAACAATTGCCACGCGTGATCCGGGATCAGCGCGATCGATCCGGCACCGCAGGCGCAGATCAGATAACCGGCGACGAGCTGGCGCTTGCGCCCCAACGAATCGGACAGCGACCCCCAGATCGGGGCGCTGACGATGGCGCCAACGCCGCCGCTCAACAAGATGATCGCCGACTCGCCGTAGGTCAGATGCCAGCGCGGACCGAGTTCGGCGACGAGATAGCCGACGATAAAAAAATCGAACAAGTCGAGCATCGAGCCGGCGGCGATCAGCGCAAACGACCGCCAATAGCGCCAATTGAGCGGCGCCTGATCAAACAACGCCAAGAGGCCGTCCGAGGTTTGCTCCACCATCCGTTCCTCCCGCGAGTTGCCGGCCTCAGAGTGCCTTTATTCCCTCGACGGACGCACCGGGGGGCGAGGGTGGGCGGCCCGGTACACCGCCGCTTATTTGTTCGACCGAGAATAGGCCGTCATCCCGATCGCCGTCCCGCCGCACGCGGCGGGCGCGCCGGGCGCATGCGGATGGCGGCGGCTGACGGGATGCGCCGACGCGCCGGGCCGGCGCGCTCGACGCTGCCCGACGCCACCGCGGTGCCGACCACCGGCTCTTCGATTGGCGGGCGCAGTTTGCCCGCGGCTTCGATGTCGGCAACGACTTTGGTGACGATCTCGGCCAATGCCTGCCGTGCCGCGGATGGGCCGCGGCTTGCGGCAATGCCAAGCGCCAGGGTGCGATAGACGCCGCGCTCGGTAATCCGGTGCGCTTGCGCCAGACCGCGGCCGCATTCTCGAACGACCGAAGAGTGTGGCAGGATCGACGCGCCGACCCCCTGCTGGACCATCAGCCGGATGGTCTCGTGATCATTGAGTTCGGTGTCGACCTGCAAAGCGATGCCACGCCCGGCAAGCAGCACGTCCAATGCGGCGCGCAGACCGTCGCCGAGGATCAGCGGCGTGCGGTTCAATTCCTCGACCGAGACGATACCCGGCGGCCGCCCCCCGGCGCGCGTCACCAGGACCATTTCTTCCTCGGCGAGCCGGGTCGAGGCGATCAGCCGGCTCGGCGAGATCTCGGCCATCAGCGCCAGATCGACGAGCCCGGCGATGATGAATTCCTCGAGCCGCACGGTGCCGGCATGCACCACTTTCAATTCGATGAGCGGGTAATGGTCGCGCATTCGCGCGAACAGTTCGGGGACGACAACCGGGCACAATGTCGGCGTCACCCCGAGGATGATCTTGCCGGAGGGATGCGCCTTGTGCGCGCGGATCTCGTCGCCGGCGCGCTCGACATCGCGCAGGATGCGCTGAGCGCTGTCGAGCAGTTTTTGCCCGGCCTCGGTCAGCCGGACGCCGCGATTGGCGCGAGTAAACAACGCGGCTTCGAGTTCGTCCTCGAGCCGCTGCACATGTCGCGTCAAGGCCGGCTGGGCGATCTGCAGATGGGCCGAAGCGCGGGTGATGCTGCCGAGTTCGGCGATGCGGACGAAATAGTGGAGGCTGCGCAATTCCATGGCGGCGCCGATTCCGCTCACCGGCGGCCGCCAAGGTCAATCGGAATGTCGACTGGTGCACGGCGCCGCTCGCAACGACCACGACAATCTCAAGCGGGCGATCACAGCGGGCCCTGCCCATGCCGCTGTGGCATGAGCATAATCGGAATTCGGTATTTGCTTGATGAAGCGATTGATTTTAGCGTCACATCAGCAGACTGCAAGCTGCGCCAACAGGAGAAGCTGTCATGGAAGTCGGCGTCTACCACGAGTTCCACTGCCGTCCGGATCAGACCCAGGCAGCGGCGTTCGCGGTGGCGCTCGACCAGATCGAGGCGGCCGATCGCTGGGGGCTCGATGCGATCTGGCTTGCCGAAATCCATCAGCAGGCGCGGCGCTCGGTGATGAGCGCGCCGATGACCGTTGCCAGTGCGATCGCCGCGCGCACCAAACGCATCAAGATCGGCACCGGGGTCCAGGTCTTGCCGTTGTGCCACCCGCTGCGGCTCGCCGAGGAGACTGCGACGGTCGATCAGATCAGCCAGGGCCGCTTGCTGTTTGGCGTCGGCCGCAGCGGCAACCCGCGCAGCTACATGGCTTATGGCGTACCTTATTCGGAAAGCCGCGAGCGCTTTCTGGAAACCCTCGAAATCGTCAAGCGGGCGTGGACGCAAGATCGGTTTTCGTATGAGGGCAAATATTGGCGGTTCGACAATGCCAGCGCCGTGCCGCGGCCCTTTCAACAGCCATGTCCGCCGATCCGCGTCGCCGCCGCCAGCGAGGAGACGTTTCCGTCGCTGGGCGAGGCCGGTTATCCGATCTTTGTCGCGGTGCGCAGCGGTTCGCTGTCGGCGCTCGCCCCCGATCTCGCGGCCTATCGGCAAGCCTACCGCGAGGCGGGTCATCCGGGCGAGGGCGAGGTCTATTTGCGCTGCACTCTCCACATCGCCGACACCGACCGGAAGGCTTTCGACGAGGCGGAGGAGAGCATCATGTCCGGGTACCGGACCTTGAGCACGCGGCTCGAGGGTGCCCCCAACCGCCGCCGCGCCGCCGAGGCGGTCGCGATCCGCACGATCTCCTATGACGAGGTCCAGCGCGACAAGGTCATCATTGGCAGCCCCGAGCGGGTCGCCGACCGGCTGTTGCAACTGCACGAAGAATTGGGGCTCGACGGCATTCTGGCCGAACTCAATTTTGGCGCGTTGATCCCACCCGAAGCGATGACGCGCTCATTGCAATTACTGTGCGAAAAGGTACTGCCGCAACTGCATTAAAGACCCGGAGCGCCGGCCTGATGAACCAACCCGGCGTCACAATTGCTCTGACGGTCGCAGTCGTGGACCGTCGCAGTCGTGATCGCGGCATGAATGGACTGGAGGAAAAATGAAATTTGGATTGTTCGGCAGTGCGCAGGCCCGCCGCGCCGGCCCCGATACCGACAGCAGCCAGGGCTTTCGTGACTTTATCGAAAACAATGTCGAAGCCGAGGCGCTCGGCTATTACAGCACGTTTCTGGTCGAGCACCATTTCACCGGCTTTGGCCAGGTCTCGGCGAGCCTCAACCTGTTGACCTGGCTCGGTGCGCGCACGCGTCATCTGCGGCTCGGCACCGCGGTCCTGGTATTGCCTTGGCACAACCCGGTTCTGCTCGCCGAGCAGGCAGCAACCCTCGATCTGTTGTCCGGCGGCCGGCTCGATTTTGGCGTCGGCAAGGGCTATCGCTGGAACGAGTTCGCCGGTTTCTGCGTCGCCATGGAAGAGGCCGATCAGCGCTTTGACGAAGCGCTCGACGTCATCACCAAATCCTTTGTGTCGGATACCCCGTTTTCGCATCACGGCAAGTTCTGGCAGTACGACAATATCGTCGTCGAGCCACCGGCCGCACAAAAGCCGCATCCGCCGTTTTGGATGGGTGCCGGCAGCCGAAACTCGGTGCGCCAGGTCGCTGAGCGCGGCTACAACATGCTGTTGGGTCAGCATTCTCTCGCCGAAGAGATCCTGGAGCAGGTCGCCCAGTTTAAAGAAGAGGTCGTATTGCGCGGCCGCCGCTACAATCCGTTGGAGGTCGCGGTCGCCCGCGCCGTCCATTTCGCAAAAAACGCCGCCGACAAGCAGGAAGCAATCGAGCGACGCTACCAGGGCCATATGCGGGTCAACGCGCTGGCCCGGCGGCCCGATGGCGAGACCCGCAGTCGCTACCGCCTGGATGACGAAAAAGAGGCGCGCTACGTAAGTGCCGAGAGCGCGCTGTTCGGCACACCGGACGAGATCATGCGCAAGCTCGAAAAGCTGCGCGCCGGCGGTGTCGAGTATGTGATTATCAATTTCGGCGGCTCGCGCGAAAATATCCGCCGCTTTGCCCGCGAAATAATGCCGGCGTTCAGCGACGAGCCCGTCTTGGCCCTTGCCGGCAAGTGATGGTGTGAGAGGAGCAGCAGCAATGACATTCGAATTCGGGGTGTTTCACGAGTTCCAGCGGCGCCCGGGTCAAACCGAGGCCGAGGCGTTCACGACCGCGTTCGAGCAGGTCGACGCCGCCGAGCGTTGGGGTTTGGACGCGATCTGGTTGCCGGAAATCCACATGGCACCCGACCGCTCGGTGTGTGCGGTGCCGATGACCATCGCCAGCGCCATCGCCTCGCGCACCCGCAACATCAAGATCGGCACCGGGGTCCAGGTCCTGCCGCTGTGCCAGCCGCTGCGGCTCGCCGAAGATGCCGCGACCGTTGATCACATCAGCCGTGGAAGGCTGCTGTTTGGTGTTGGCCGCAGCGGCTTTCCGCGCGCCTACGAAGCCTACGGCATTTCCTATGGCGAAAGCCCCGAGCGCTTCGCCGAAGTGCTCGAGGTCGTCAAGCGCGCCTGGACTGAGGAAAAATTCTCCTTCGCCGGCAAATACTACAATTACGAAAACGTAAGCATCGTGCCAAAGCCGTACCACCGGCCGCACCCGCCGATCCGGATCGCCGCCAACCGCGAGGACACCTTTATTTCGGCCGGCCGGCAAGGTTATGCGATCTTTGTCGGCGCGCGCCGCGGCACGATCGATGAGGTGCTGCCCAGTCTCGAGATCTATCGTGAAGCCTGGAAGGCGGCCGGTCACCCCGGCAATGGCGAGGTATATCTGCGGGCACCGGTCTATGTCGGCGACACGATGGAGCAGGCGCGGCGGGACCCGGAAGAGAGCCTGATGAACACCTACCGCTGGTTGGGCGCGCGGCTCCAGGAATCGGCCCACAGCGCCGGGGTTTTCGACAGCGCGCGCCGCATCGAGGGGGCGCAGCGGCTGCAGACGCTCACCTACGACGAGGTGCTGCAAGGTCGGGCCATCATCGGCACGCCGGAGGTCGTTGCCGACCGTCTGCTGACCTTACAGCAGCAGTTGGGCCTCGCCGGCATCCTCGGCGAACTGAACTACGGAGGGCTGGTGCCGCACGAACGGATCATGCACTCGCTGCAGCTAATCTGCGAAAAGGTGCAGCCGCATCTGCGCTGAGGAGCCGCATCGAGCGCCGGTCCGGGCTCGATCCCACAGGCTGTGATGACGGGAAGCGCCTGCACTGGGGTTCATGCAGGCGGGGGGGGCCGCGACAATAATTAACCGACGCTCGTCGGTCATTGCGCCGACGGGCGGGCATCCTCCGGCGCTTCAGAACAATTTCCGCTCCTCTGGTGAAGCCCAGACGTCCGATATTTCCTCAAGAATTGCCGTCGTACGGTGGCAAATCGAGCACTGCCGCGTCGCGATAAGCTCGCTGCTGCGATCAGCTTTGCGCCAAGGTGGAATTAGGCTCGCGATATCCGCCGAAACCCGATATCCTGTACGCTGCTTTTGAAGCCGAAGTGATCGCGGGCGAGTTGACGTGCGGTGCTCATGGTCTTAGGCGCGTTTCGACAGCGGTTTTGCCGGCTCAACCGCTCCGCAAGGACACCGGGAACATCGGTTTTCCGGTCGAGGACTGATCGCGATCTCGATGCGCGGAATTCATGCGTCCCCCCGGGCCACCGCGCGCGGATAGAGATGCCGGTGCTGTTGTTGAGCGGGCTCGGCATGCTCCTGTTGCCGGTAGCCGCCGCCGCCGATCCGGCGAGCGACGATCTCGGCAAGCTGCGCGCCGACATTCAAAAGGAAATCGCGGCTTTAAAGCGACAGGAAGCAAAACTCCACCAGGAATTTCTGGACCTCGACCGCAAAAGCAAACTGCTCGACCGCAAGAGCGAGCTGCTCGACGAGCAGTTGCGGACGATACGCGCCGCCGGCGCCGCGCCGGCTGTGCCACCCGCGGTGGGAGCACCAGGTTCGCCGGCGACGATCTCGACTTCCCCTGCGGCAAGCGAGCAATTGCGCATGATGCGCGGCGCCGGGGCTGGTGCCGCCGCCGCGCCGCCCGAGGTGGGCGCGGCAGGTTCGCCGGCAACGATCTCAGCTTCACCGACAGTGAGTTCGCCGTCACCGCCTTCGGGCATCGAGGTTGCGCAAGCCCCTGCCGGGGCGCCGCCCGCCACAGCGCCGACGGGCAGTCCGCCAACTCCTCCCCCAGCCGGCGGCGAATCGGCGCCGATCCAGGGCCCCTCGGCAGCCCAGCAACAGGCCCGGCAGGTCGTCGAGACTGCGCCGGCACTGAGTACCGGCGGAGTCTTGACCCCGAAAGGCCAGTTTGTGATCGATCCATCGATCGAATACGACTACTGGTCGCAAAACCAACTCGGCGTCAACGGCTTCCAAATCATTCCGGGCATTACCTTCGGCAATATATTTGCCAACCGGGTCGAACAGAACATCACGACCGCCGCCGTCACCGGCCGCTACGGGATCACCGATCGCTGGGAGGTCAATGTCAAGGTCCCTTATGTCTACAATACCGGGCAGACGATCAGCCTGATACCGGAAGGGACCATGGCGCAGCTGTTGAGCGTCAATGCCAGCGGCAACGGGATCGGCGACATTCAGTTCGGATCGAGCTATCAGATCAACTCGGGTGAAAATGGCTGGCCGATCCTGATCGCCAACGCGCTGTTCAAGACCGCCACCGGCACCAGCCCGTTCCAGGTGCCGATCATCACCGAATTTGACCCGAATGGCGGCTTCCTCGAAGGCAACCCAAAGCAACTCGCAACCGGTACCGGCTTTTACGCAATCGAGCCGAGCTTTACCGTATTGCTGCCGACGGCTCCCGGGGTTTTATTCGCCAATCTGCAAGACATTCATAATTTCGGACGAACGGTTACTGTACAGAGCGTGACGGGCGGGCCCGGCACACCCGTGTTCTTGCAGCCGGGCGAGAACCCGGCGATTACGTTTGGCATCGGCTTTTCGCTGAACGACCGGGCGGCGCTGACGTTCAGCTATCAGCAGCAACATGTGTTCACGGCGTATTCGAATCATCAGGCGATCTCGGGATCACCTTACTCGTTCGGAACATTTAATTTCGGGCTTGGTTACCAGATATCGCGGTCGACCCGGCTAAATCTGAGCGTCGGGATCGGGGCCGGCCCGAACACGCCGGTCGCCAAGGTACTGCTGGAATTGCCCTACAAATTCTCGCTCTGATCCTCGCAAGCTCGAAATGGCGCGGCTGACGAGCGGTTTCGTTCCGCGATGGCGCATCGGAGCAGGCGCACGCCAAGCGCGCTAATGTTCGCAACAGCGAGCGGGCTTGTTGCGATAAACTCTATTTCCCGCCACCGCCGGTCGTCAGCGTTACCGATCCGTTCGTACCAGGCGGGAGTTCCGGCGATGCCTTGAGTTCGTCCCAAAGCATCACCCGCGCGTGACCAGTCTGATCGCCGACGATCGGCGCCGGTTGAACCCCGCCGGCGCTCTCCCGCGCCATCGCCGCTTCGGATAGCACCGTAACGCTGGCCAGAAACTCCGGTACGCCGCCCGGCTGTGCCGGAAGCAGCGGTTCGGCTGCAGGACACAGACCGGGCAGACCGATGATCCCCAGAGCCATTATCGACGCTCTGAACAAAGCGGCAGCCCTAGCCAGTCGCATTCGCTTTCTGCTCTCTTCCGGCTGCTTCGTCATAATGTACCCCCGTTACTACTGATCTGCATTACCCGCTGACCGGCGCCGGGTGCAATTTCACCAAGTGAGCCTCATACCGCGTCTCCGGGCTTCGGTCCACGAAGTTCACCGGAACGCGCTCGGTCCGGCGATCCGGCCCAGGGCCGAAGAAGCAATGTTCGGCTGCATCAGCTTCGACAGTCCGCTGACGCCGATATCGATCGTCGTCATCTGCTGGATCAGCTGATTGTTGGCGCCATTGATCAACGTCGTGCTCGTTCCGCCATTGCCAGCACTGGGGCCAATAACCGATGCCATTCCGCTATTGACGAGTGCCTGGAGCATTGAATTGGAGACGCTCACCTGGGTCTGTATGCCGCCGTTTGCGACGACGGTCGCAGAGCTGATGCTCCCACCGGCGGCGACCTGCGCTAACCCTCCGGTCGACACCGTCCCTTGACCCGGGGAAATAGTCAAAGTCGGGATCACCACGTTCTCAGTGAGACTATGGTCGACATACGTCGCCTGCTGAAACGCAAAGTTCACGGTCACACCTGAGCCGATATCGTAGCCGCCGCGAATGTCGCTGAGCTTCGCGTCGTCGAGCGCCGCGCTGGCGAGGCGCGTTGTCATATTACCTCCCGTTGCTTTTGCTCCGACCGCCCGCTCGCTTGACGCGTGCTGCGGTGCCCGATGCGACGAAGCGATATGGGTTTCGGCATCCGACCCCACGATGCCGACGATTTGGTCCGTACACCCCCCGAGCAGACTTGCTGCGATCACGGCGGATGCCATGAGCAGCGATGTCAAGCCGGTCACTGTGCCCTCCGGTCGGATACATCTTTTAAAACCGGGAGAGATTGAGCAGACCCGGCTGCGCCAAGGTGGCGAGATCAAGCGCGTAGCGCGTCAGACCCCATGGCGGACCGGGAGCGGCCGCCCATTTCTGGTCGCTGTTGAAGCTCTTCTGGCCTTGGGCGATATCGCTGGTGATCAGAAAGAAAATGCCGGTCCACTCTGCTTCAAACCTGCCGATCGGCTCGCTCCGCATCCCATTTGCCGGGTCAGCGAGCAACACCCGCCCATTCCCGACGCCCTCGAGGACCACAAAGTGGTGATAACCGCGCACGTCCAACAACACGATCGCCGGCAACCGCACTTCCTCGAGTTTGCTCAATGGGGCGCGATAGCCGTTTGAATCCATCCCGTGTCTCTGCAGATATCGCTTGATGTCGAGTAATGAAAATCCGGTTTGGCTGATGACTTTTTTGTCGCCGTTTACGATCATGTCATTAAATACCGCGCTCTCGCTGACCGGTCTGTTGTAATTGTAGGTCAACAGTGTGGCGAGAGCCGCGGAACCACAGGAGAAATCGTGCTCCTGGGCGATGGTGCTACGGTATTTCTGTTCCTGAAAGCTGTCCAGCTTGAGCGAGACCGCGCTGCCGCCGATCCCGGCGTCGATATAAAGGGAGCCCGCCTGCGCCGGGATGGCGGTTACGGCAGCGAGCGCCGCAATCGCGGCGAACCCTGCCCCGATCCGCGAACAGCATGCTGGTTTGGGTGTTGTCACGGCTGATTCCGCTTCTTTGGCGTTTAAGCGCGCCGCCCACTCAGTGGGCGACGCTGATATTGATCGTCGTGCTGACCTGCATCACCGAGTTGTTGCCAAAGTTCTGCAATACCGAAGTGATACCGGCATTGTTGTCGATCGAGTGATCGTTGGTGATGGTGCCGTTGATCGGACTGCCGATCACGGCATTGGCGGTGGCCGTGCCGGCGGTGATTGCACTCCCCGAACCAGTCACATTGATCCCGAGAAAACCACGCGCCCGCTGCTTGCCGAGTTCGGCTGCCGGCACCGCGGTGCCGGCGAGCGCGACCAGCACCGCCGCAGGTGATCCGGTCGGCAACCCGCCTTCGCCGGCCCGACAAGAACCGGAGCAGGCAACGGCGGCGGCGAGTGCCACGGCCGCTGTCCAGACAACGGATCTCTTCATACTGCAATCCTCATTTTACTTTTCAAAGGCGGGTCCGCACCCCCGGCAAGCCAGAGATACGGACCACTTCTTTGAGATACCGTTAGCGTGGGCCGGCTAAGCTTGGGCTGAACCCGCTCAAGCCGCCACCATTGCCGCCCACCGTCGAGGTAAGCGCCACGGAGTTGCCCTGTACCGCAGCCGCACCGGTGTTCATGTTGGCCTGCAGGATGCCCTGGCCGCCCATCGAGTACGACATGTTGATCGTGCCAGAACCGGCAGAGGCTGCCGCTTTTTGCGCGATGTGGTTGCCGTTGAGCGTCGCACCCGTGACTGCCGAACCCGCTCCAGCCGTGACTGTGGTGGTCGGATTGTAGGTGGTCGTCTGGCTCAGCGAGCCACTCCCGATCACCGAGTCTTTCAGCGATGCCAAGATGTTGTTTTGGGTATTGCCGCTGATCGTCTTGGTGGTGGTGTTGTACGATCCGATCGTCGCAGTGCTCGTCTTGTTACTGGTGTTGTACGATCCCCTCGTGCTGCTGAGCGACAACGTGTTGCCGTTGTCCTTCGATACCGCTGTGCCGCCGTTATTGGCTGCAGCACTGTTGGTGCCGCTGGCGGTGTTGCTGCTGGTGTTGGTTTTGCTGTTATTGTTCATCGTGTTGGTCGTCTTCGTATTGTACGAACCGACCGTCGCCGTCTTGGTTACGTTGGTGGTGTTGCCACCGTTATTGACGTTGACGGCCTTGCCGCCGGTCGTCGCGGAGGCAGTGCCACCCGTGCTGCCGGTCGAGGACGCCGAATTGTCGGTGGTCTTGGTGTTGGTGTTGTACGAGCCTTTGACGGCGACCTTGCTGCCCTGAGCGGCGGCATTGCTGTCGGCGCCCGAGGCGGTGTTGGTGTTGGTGGTCGTCTTGGTGTTAGTAACCGTCGTGGTCTTGGTGTTGCCGCCGTTGTTGGAGCCGAGCGTCAGCGTGTTGCCGTTGGCCTGCACCGCGGTGCCGTGACCACCCGCATCGACGCCGCTGCCCGATGCCGAGCCGGCGGCGGTGACGGTCGTCGTCTTGGTGTTGCCACCGTTGTTGGAGGCAGTGGTGTTGCCGCTAACGTTAGTCGCCTTGCCGCCATTGGTCGCAGCCGCACCGGTGCCGCTGTTGGTGGTGGTCGGCGTGCTGGTGTCGGTGGTCGTCTTGCTGTTGCTGACCGAGGTCGTCTTGGTGTTGCCCGAGGCGACCGTATTGCCGGAAGCGACGTTCTTGCCGCCATTGTTGGCGGTGGCGGCACTGCCGTTACCCCCGACGCTGGCGGTCGGAGTGGTGGTCGTGGTGGTTGTGGTGGTCTTGGTCGGCGTGATCGTAGTGGTGTTGTTCGAATCCTTGGTGGTGGTCGTCGTGTTGTTGGACAGCAGGCTGTTGCCGTTGGCCTGAACCGCGGTACCGCCCTTGCTCGCGGTGGCGCCGTTATTGGTATTGCCGGAGCCGACCGTTGTCGTCTTGGTTGGGGTGATCGTCGTTGTCGTGGTGTTGCCATTGTCGGCGGAAACCGACTTGCTGCCGTTATTGGCAACCGGGCTGCCGGCGCCGGTGGAGCTGGCAGTGCTGGTGTTGGTCGTGGTCTTGGTGTTGGTCGTGGTCTTGGTCGGCGAGATCGTCGTGGTGTTGCCGGAATCCTTGTTCACTGCGACACCGCCATTATTGGCCGACGGGCTGCCGGTGCCGGCGGTGCTGCTGTTGCTGGTCTTGGTCGTGGTCGGCGTAATCGTCGTGGTCGTGGTCTTGGTGTTGCCGGAGTTCAGGTTGGTGGTGTTGCCATTGGCGTTGACCGCGGTGCCGCCCTTGGTGGCTTGAGCGCCGCTGTTGGTCGGCGATACCGTCGTGGTCGTGGTCGGCGACACCGTCGTGGTCTTGGTGTTGCCGGAACCGAGATTGGTCGTGTTGCCGTTGGCTTCGACCGCCGTGCTACCCTTGCTCGCCGCGGCGCCGCTATTGGTGTTGGTGGTGGTTGGTGTTACCGACGTCGTTGTGGTCGTGGTGTTGCCGCCGTTGTTGGACAGCAGCGAGTTGCCGTTGGCCTGAACCGCGGTGCTGCCCTTGCTCGCGGTGGCGCCGGAGTTGGTCGTGGTCGGCGTTACCGTCGTGGTCGTGGTCGGCGACACCGTCGTGGTCTTGGTGTTGGTTGCAGACAACGAGTTGCCGTTGGCCTGAACCGCCGTGCTGCCCTTGCTCGCCGCGGCACCGTCGTTGGTGACCGTCGGCGGTGTCGCCGTCTGTGCCAGCGCCATTCCGGCACCCGCGCTCAGGGCGAAAACGGCGCAGCTTGCAAACAAAAGCTTCTTCATATGCTTTCCCTCATGGTTTCCCGCCCCTGCGGCGGATCACGCGACATGCCCGCACGGACCGACCCGAACCCCGCGGCGATGGATGCTGCCGCGAGGCTCTTTTGCTGGGTTGCGTGCCGACCCCTGATAACCAGCAACCGGCATGCCAATAAAATGACCACCGTGTTACCGGAAAATCTTTCGAAAATTCAACGGATTGGCGGCGATTGATTAACCCTAATACAGTCTCTTCGGACAGATGAGACAGTTGCCGCGCCGCACGATGAGACAGTCGTTGTGTCAACGCTCGCCGCGTCGCCGGCGCGCTCGCGACGAGCCGCCGACCGGCGCCGATCACCGCCGGCGCCGCCCTGCCACCGGTCGCAAACAGCTGAAGGGCGCCGGTCCCGGCGACGGCAATCATGATTCGCCCTCGGATGCCGGCGGCTGCACCAGATAGTGCTGCGCCAACTCGATGCCATTGCGGCGCAGCATGCGGTACAGGGTGGCACGAGCCACGCCCAACAGCTGCGCCGTGCGTGTCATATTGAACCCGCTGTCCTGCAACGCCTGCAGGATCGCCTGGCGTTCGCCGTCGCTGCCCGGCTTTGGCCGCGAGGCGGAACGCGGGCGGATCTGGCGCGGCGCGGTGCGGGGACCCGATGGCGGCGGCGGCAGCGGCGGGTCAAGCCGCAAATCGGTGACATCCACCTGCGGTCCATTGGCCAGCACGACAGCACGCCGCAGCGTCGCGATCAGTTCGCGAACGTTCCCGGGCCACGGATAAGCCAGCATCGCCGCCATCGCCGCCGGCGTAAAGCCGTTCAGCTCACGCCCCAGCTCCTGCTGGATCTGCCGCAGGAAATACGCCGCCAGCACCTCGATATCGCCGTCCCGCTCGCGCAGCGGTGGCAGGTGCAGGCTCAAGACGTTCAGGCGATAATAAAGGTCCTCGCGCAGCTTGCCGGCGGCGATCGCATCGCGCAACCGGACGTTGGTCGCAGCAACGACGCGAACGTCGACCTTGATCGGTTGCCGTCCGCCGACCCGCAGCACCTCGCCTTCCTGCAAAAAGCGCAGCAGCAATCCCTGCAGATCGATCGGCATGTCGCCGATCTCGTCAAGAAACAGCGTCCCGCCATGAGCATGCTCGATATGGCCGTGCTTGCGCGCGGTTGCCCCGGTAAACGATCCCTTTTCGTAACCGAACAGCTCGGAAGCGATCAGTGTCGCCGGCACCGCGGCGCAGTTCAGCGCAACATAGGGCCCGGCGGCGCGACCCGACCGTTCATGGATGGCACGCGCCACCAGCTCCTTACCGGTGCCGCTCTCACCAGTGATCAGCACCGGCACATCACAGGCGGCAAAGCGCCGCACCTGCTCGAATACTTCAAGCATCGCCGGGCTGTTTCCGACCATGAAGACGGTAGGCGAGTCCGCCACCGTTTCACTCGCCGGCTGCGGCGCGCCCGTCGCCGCGCCTACCGGGGTTTGCGACCACCGAAGCGCGCCCCCACGCCATTGCAGAACCGTCTGTCGACTACTCATGAAAACCCCTGTACCCGACTGACATTGTCGGCCGCCCCAAGAGGGACGCGCCGGTTTGCCCGAGACCACGCTGGCCGCGGCAAGGTGCTGCTGGTAACCGGGGTAGTGCACAAACCTCCCTGGGCGGACGTTATCCGTCCGGCGCTAAGAGCCGGGCGATGCGCCGACGACGTTTGAACCGATAGACTCCGGTTGTAGAAGTCGCCCACAGGGAGAGGCAAGTTTCGGGCCAATTACCAGAATATAATTTAAATCAATAGCTTAGGAAGAATACAAAGGTCGCGCTAACAAAAAAGTGTCAAATTGGCCGACGTGCCACGCGCAATTTAATGACTGGTTTTCACCCCTAAGTCGTAGTTAAAATTTCAGCCGCCCTTTGGGATTTACGGATTTTCAATACCTTAACGAATTCTGAACAAAAGCAACCGTTAACCATTGTAAAAAAATCCGTCCATTTCAGCATGGACGATGCGTAAAAAATTCCGACAGCTATGCCGCCGGCGAAACTCTGACAACGGCTTATAAAAAAGGACTCGCTGCGGGCGTCACTGGCGGCCGGTGACTGCCGCGCACGGCTGAGCGGTGGCGACACCGGCCGGTCGCGGGATCTGATAGCAAACGAGCGGGCCCGCCGGGATCGATCCATCCCGCCGGCGCGCGATCCGGTTGGTCCAGCCGCTTCGGCACCTCCTATCGGCCGCGACAGTGACCCCCGCCCCGATTGCGTTCAACCAGTTCGCAGCTGGCCGGACTATGCCCGGGCGCGGTGGCGGATTGCGGCGCAGGCGGCCAGAGCGCCAACCGCGGCGCCAAACAGCGGGAGCGGGCGCGGCTCATCCACTCTCAGCGGCGGAGCCGTCATACCGCACAGATTGTCGCTGCAACTGAATGGGGAAAAAAGCGTCTCGTCGGTGCTGCTATAGCTCATCGCTACGACATCGCCATCTATCTCATGCGTCCCGATCACCGAACCTAGCGGATCGAGGATCGACGCCGTCCAGACATTGCCGACATCTACGGTCACGGCGTCGTCAAAATTCAGCAGTATGTTGGTGAAGCCGCGCACCAATGGGAAAGCAAAACCCTGAGTGAGGGTGCCGGCGCCGGTAACGTCGATCACGCCGTCGCAGGTACGGGCGCCAAGACAGCCGGCAAAGGTTAAAGTTCCGGTCAAGGAATTCAGAGTCTCCAGGGATATACTGAAAACGGCAGGGGTGGCCCCCGTCACCGCCATTCCGGGAGTAAAAGTGGTTCCCAATAACTCGCTATTGGGGGTCAGCGTCGCAAGCGAACGCGACAGACCGGTCAGCGGTGCCCAAATAAAATTTTGAAAGGTCGCCGGATTGTTCGCAGAGGAGGTCCCGATCGGAAAGACATGGCTAGCCAGCACCGATCCTGTGCCGCTATTAGATAACTTGCCATTACCGTCGACCGCGCCGCCAACATAGGTAACTGACCCGTTTACACTGGCATTGGTGCCGGCGAGGACATTGCTGAATACATTGACTTCGCCGTAACCCGTAATACCGGTTGTACCCGGGGTTGTGCCAAGAACGACAGAGTTACGGTTGAGCGGTCCGGTCGAATATAGCCCCTGGATCGCTTCGCACCCCGCCGGCGGGCAACCAACCAGTGCAGGACCCTTGATCTCGTTCGAGTTGCTCAGGTTGTTTTGGACAATCACGTTGAAATCGGCCAGCAACTCGGCCGGGGTGACCATCGTGATCGGGATCGTTTCCGCCTCGGCGGTCGCCGCAACTGCCAGAGCTGCGATAGCCGCGAATGTGCCTGCCGTCAATGGGCGCATCGGTGACCCCTCAGATACAGACCCTTTAAGTATAACTCAATTAACCAAGCAAACCGCATGCCAAGTTGAGCGGTCGTCAAGCAGAATACTATTCAACGAGTTACCGCGTCCAAGAGTTAATTTTGTTCGAGCGAGACGGTTGATCTGTTTTAAGTGAGACACATGTCTTGCCGCGCCGACTCCGCTGTCTCTGCCCGGTCACGCGCAATCGGCAAATTGGCGAGGGATGTGACGGCTCCTCCGCACGCCGTCCGCCGCCGCTTCGCTCCCCCTTTAGCGTTCGAAGGCGGCACGGTAAACCCGGGCCGCGATCTCTCGTGCGGGCACCGCTTGACGCGACGCCCACGCCCGCCAGACGGGGTTACTTCACGGTCACCGTCACCATCGAGGTAGCGGTACCCTCAGCCCCGGTGCATGTCAACGAATAGGCGGTCGTGACCCGGGGGAAAACCAGAGCCCAGGCAAACGGCCCGGTGACAAATTTGCCGCTATTCCCGACGGTGAACCCGTTCCCGGCGCAGGTCGTGGCGTTCGCCGAAGTCCAGGTCAGTTTCGATGCCTGCCCCGGATTGGTGGTGGTCGTCGGCGTCGCGGTCAGTGAAGCCGAGACATTGTCAACCGGTGGTGGCGGCGGCGGCGGTGGCGCCGCGGGTGGCGCTGGCGACGACGGTGTCACCGAACCCGCGACGCAGGGAGCAAGACCGGCGCCCTTTGCACCCCAGCAGGTGCTGAACATGTCGCCATTGGCCGGGGCAGAGGGGTTCGAGGTTTCACCGTAGGGGTCGACTTCAAAAATGCCGTTTGCCGCCAGCGACAAGTTCGGATTGGCGCCATTGGCGGCGACCTCATAGGTGACCTGCCGGTAATCGGCGAGCGGTACGACATTGCTGCCACTGTCCGGCGCTTCGGTGATCCATTCGGCGGACGCCATGCTCGACTGGTATTGAAAACTCTGGGTCCATGCCGAGTTCGCGGTTTCGTCGGTCAGAGTAAGCTGCCACGTCTGGACCCGACCGGGCGAACACGCGGCGGTGCACCGCAAGGACGCGGTGATGATGTCGCCTGGATTGACGACCATCGGGGTGTATACGATATCTGCGGGGTACAATTCCCACCAGGTGAAGAAGAACGTAGCGCCGGTGCCCGAAGCGGCCTCCTCGGTGCCGAGCTGGATCAAAGTGTTGTCGCCGTCCCCGCCGATCCCAACCCAATTGATCACGTATTCGGTGCTGTTGGGGACACCATCATTTGTGACATTCGGCACCTGCCAGGTGGCCGACGCGCTGGTGTAAGTCGCTGCGGTCACCGCATATCCCGCCCAATTCTGGCTTTCGATTTCGCCATTTAGACGCTTGTATGTACCGTCATGGTTCAGATAGGGCCGCATCGGCCAGTGTTTTACCGTCGCGGCGACGGCATTGCTCTGCGCGGCGGCAGGTACGCTCGCCACCGGCATGACAAGTGCGGCGGCGCATAAAATGTGCAGTCTGTTGGGTTTCATGAGTCTCCTCGTGTTTGCCCCGCATCCTCCCGACCGCGTCCTTGGTTCGGGAAGATCGATCCACAGCAATCGGCCTTAGAGACCGCCGGTGGAATAGAGAGACAATGCTGTTGAGGAGAGATTTAACCTGGCGAATAAAGAGTTTTACTTTATCTCGAAATTAGTTAAAATGACAATTGCCTTAGTCGATACTATGGATTTTGCGCCGATCGGCGACGCGCAATCGCAGACCTCGAGACTGATGCGCAGAGCCAAGGCTGATTGCGACCACCGGGTCAAACTTGTCGAAGGCGACCCTGCAACCTTTAAGTGAACCAGTGTATCACGGGTCGCGGCGCTGACGGCCGCACGCTTTGCGCAGCCGCACGGGGCGCCCCGATGGGCGATCTACCCCTTTGCCGCGCTCCGCAGACCGCGCGGCCCGTCCGCGATCTGTGGCAGGGGCAGCAGCTATCCAAGACCACGATCGTATCGGATGGAAGCGCCTGGCGCTCCGATCCGATACGTGAATCATGGTCTTGCCCTTGAAATCGACAGCAGGATTCGCGCAAGAAATAGAAGCTCTGTCTCCATTTCTTGCGATCCTGTTCTAGCGCGGCTCAGCCGTTCTTGGCTATAAACTCCAGGGTTTCTGCGGCGCAGCGCTCAGCGTGAGTGGCGGCGACGTGGTACGAGTTGCCGGGCAACACGACCAACCGCGAGTTCGGGATCTGTCGCTGCCAGGCGCGCGTTTCATCGACCGAGGCAAGCCCGCTGGCATCCGTCGTAATAACCAAGGTCGGGCAGCGGATGTTCGGGATATCAGCCCGGATATCCGCGCAGGCGATCGTTTTCATAAAACCGATCTGGGTCGATACAGCGGTGCGGCCCATGAACTGGATCCACCATTCGACGCCCTCGGCAGGAAAATCGCTGCCGAGTCGCCCGCCCATCGTCTGGCGTGCCCATGGCTCGACCCCATCGCGCTCAAAACCCGCGTTCAATTCGGGGACGCGCTCCGCGGCTCCGGCACGCAAGGGTGGTGGCGTGCCGACGACCGTGAGGGTGATGACGCGTTCGGGCCGACGCGCGGCAAAGGCACGGGCGATCGTTCCGCCGATCTTGGCGGCAACGAGGTGGAACCGCTCGGTCCGCAGGCTGTCCATCAGCCGGGCGTAGTCGTCAATGATGGTGTCGAGAGTCCACGGGAAATCGCGCGGCATCGGTGTCGAATTGCCAAAGCCGCGCATGTCCGGGCGCACGACCCGGTAGCGCCGCGCCAAGCTCGGGACCCAACCATACCAAGCGAGGCTGCTTTCGGCGTTGCCGTGCAGCATCAATAGAGTCTCCGGGGCGCGCCACGGATCGGTGAAGTCGTCGATCTCGTAGTTAAGACGCGCATCGGACGAAGCTTCGAATGTCGGCATCGGCACCCTCCCTTGGGGTTTCCACTATAAGCCGAGGATGGCGCTGCGGGCCAGCTTTGGAGGGGGTCGGTTCATGCGATAGCGTCGCTCCGGCGGCAGACCGGCGCGGCGTGCGGCGGGAATCGCCGGAAAACGATGTCGGCTGACGGATCGGCATCGGAAACCGGATTTCGCACTGCTGCGCTCACTTTGGCTTCTGATCAGCTGGTACCCGGCGCTGAGATCGGCAGCCATTTTGCCGCACATTGATCCGAGAAGAGATCCTGGATCCGAGAAGAGATCCTGCGCCCGGCGCTCGCGGCGACTCCGGTCACCGGTCGATACGAAGATGCGTGGTTTATGAGTCCGGGAACTTTTTTCAGCGGGCCGTCAGCCGGCGAACGGCCCTCCACAATCGCCGCTCACTCCCGAGCAAAATCGGACGAGCGACGGTCGACATTCCACCAAAGCCGTCCTGATGTCGATCTTTCACCGATGCCGGCGCGGGGTAAAGCGGATCGGGCGCGCTGGCCGGCCTGGCGGGGCGCCCGGCACCAGAAGGTACCGAGCGCCGACAGATGCGGATCGATGCGCCGATCTAGGCGTGGAGCCCGTGGTAATAAGAGTTTCGCAACACCCGACCCGGCAATGCCCCGGTGTGCTTGCCGTCTTCAAGCAGGATTTCGCCGTTGACGATGGTCATCATGATGCCCTGGGCCGGCTCCTTGATGCGCTTGGCGCCGGTCGGGAAATCGTGGACCACTTCGAGCGGCAGCGGCTTCACCGTGTCGGGATCAAAGATCACGATATCCGCCACCATCCCGGGCCGTAACAGCCCGCGGTCATAGAGGCCAAAGATCGAGGCGCTATCAAAGGTCAGCCGGCGCACCGCCTGCTCCAAGGTCATGACCGGACGATCGCGCACCCATTCGGCCAACAGCCGGGTCGAAAAGCCGAACCCGCTCTGGAACTGGACATGGGCGCCGCCATCCGACAAACCGATTACCGCGTTCGGATAGGTCAGGATCTTGGCGACGGCCGCATCGTCGACATTGTTCTCGCCGTGCAGCCACTCGCTGTCGAGGTTTTCCTCAATAGCGAGGTCGAGGAACGCATCGATGATGCCCTTGCCCTGCATCTTGGCGATCTCGCCCAAGGTCTTGCCTTCGTACTGCTTGTTTTTCGGCAGCACCGCGTTCTGCAGCACCATGTAGTCCCACCAGGTCGTGCAAATCCCCGGCGGCGGTGTTGCGACCTTGAACTCGACCGCTTCGGCATGAAGCTTTTTGCGGACCTCAGGATCGGCATAGGCCTTCAGCATTTCCTCGGGTGTCGACAGACAGATCGGATGCCACACCGGCAGGCCGCGGAAAGTCTGGGTGTTGCGCATCGTGAAATTGTCGACAATGCGGTTCGGCGTGCACATCGGGTAGGCGCGGATGCCCTTTGCCGTCGTCGCATCGACCTGCGCCATCTGCTTTTGCCATTCGTCGGGTCGGCGCATCGATTGGTTGAGGTTGTTGTAGACGACGGTGCGACCGGTCGCCTCGCTGAGCCGCGACATCAGCGCGTTCTTCATTTCGGCGCCATTGCCGCCGCCCGACTGGATGATGCCGGTGCCGAGTTCGCGCAGCACGTCGCCAAGCGCAAAGATTTCCTTCTCGTCCGCCCACAGCGCCGGGATGTGGACGCCTTGAGGGTCAAAATGGCCCTGATTGCGCGACACCGACACCCCGAGCGCGCCGGCCTTCATGCCATCGCGCACCAGCGCCTGCATCTGCTTGATTTCGTCATCGGTAGCGGTGCGCTTTTGGCAATCATCCCCCATGACATAATAGCGCACTGCGGTATGGCCGATCAGGTTGCCGACATTGACGCCGAGATGCTGATCGAGCTGATCGAGATAATCGGGCACCGTCTCCCAGCCGAATTCGAGGGTGCGCAAGACCTCCATCGGGATGGCTTCGACATAGGACAGGAATTCGGCAAGCCGGTCCTCTTTGCCCTTGCGCACCGGCGCCAATGACAGCGAGCAGTTACCGAAAATCACAGTCGTCGCGCCATGGTCGCACGAAAACGAACACAGCGGGTCCCAAGTAACCTGCGCGTCATAATGGCAGTGATTGTCGATGAACCCGGGGGCGACGACGCGTCCTGCGGCATCGATCGTGCGCTTGGCCGGACCGCTCAGCTTGCCGATCTCGGTGATCTTGCCGTCTACGATGCCGACATCGCCGCGATAGGCCGGCATGCCGGAGCCATCGACGATGCGACCATTCTTGATCAGCAGGTCGTATGCCATTGCTGTCCCTTTCCTTCCTTTGCACCATAACGGCGATCTTGCTCGATTAAAGTTTAGCACGGGCGGCGTCATCGCCGCGCACCGCGAATTCGACAGCATGGCCTTCTCTCGCCGCATGGCTTGCGGCGCGAAACACATTCCCGGCGACGATACCGATTGCCGTCTGCTCTCGGATTCGAGCCACAGTTTACCGCAGCCAAAGGCTTCGCGATGCCATGCTTCGCCCTTGCTGCCAAATGACGAGCCTTCCTGTGCTGCGGGCCACTCGGTCCCCGGCCGGCGTACCGAGGGTCAACGCGTGTACCGGTTGGGCGGCCGCGGCAATCCCAGGTTTTCGCGCAGGGTCGTCCCTTCGTATTCGCTGCGAAACAGACCGCGGCTCTGCAATTCCGGGATCACCAGATCGACAAAATCATCGAGGCCGCCGGGGAGATAAGCAGGGTGCACAAGAAACCCGTCAACGCCGTAGGCGCGAAACCAATTTTCCATGTCGTCGGCGATTTCGATCGGCGAACCCTTTAGCGTGCGCTGCCCGCGCGCGCCGGCGAAGCGCTCGTAACACTGGCGGATCGTCAGGCCTTCCTCGCGACCCCAGCGGATGACGTTGCGCAGCGAGGTCTGGCCACTGAGTTCGCCATATTGCGGCGGGATCTCCGGCAGCGGCCCGTCGATGTCGTATCCGGTCAGATCAAAGCCGCCAAGCGCGTTCGACAGCAATTCGATCCCGACATCGGGATGAATCTTCGACTGCAGAAACCGGTGCTTCTCTTCGGCCTCCTTTGCGGTGCGGCCGACGATTGCGTTGAGCCCGGGCATGATCTTCAGCGCTTCCGGCAGCCTGCCATAGGTCTTCATCCGCCGCTTGAGATCGCGGTAGAAATCCTGCGCGCTCTGGAGACTGTGCTGCGGTGTGAACACGCCTTCGGCGAAACGGGCCGCCAACTCGCGGCCGACCTCGGAGGAGCCGGCCTGGAACAGCACCGGATAACCCTGCGGCGGGCGCGCGACATTGAGCGGTCCGCGCACTGAGAAATGCTTTCCCTTGTGGTTCAGGCTGTGCAGTTTGGCGGGGTCGAAATAGCGTGCGGCGGTGCGGTCGCGGACAAAGGCGTCGTCCTCCCAACTGTCCCACAAACCCTGCACGATCTCGACAAACTCGGCCGCCCGGTCGTAGCGTTCGCCGTGCTCGAAATGCGCCTCACGGCCGAAATTGTAGGCTTCCGACAGGTTGGAGGAGGTAACGACATTCCAGCCGGCGCGGCCGTCACTGATCAGGTCGAGCGAAGCGAATTTGCGGGCGATATGATAGGGTTCGTTATAGCTGGTGGTCGCCGTCGCGACGAGGCCGATACGGCTTGTCACCGCGGCCAGCGCCGGCAGCAAGGTCAGCGGATCGAAAAACGCCATGTATTGCGGCCAGCGGCTCAGCGCTTCGAGATTGCCGTCGCGCACCGCAACCGCGTCGGCGACAAACATCAGGTCGAACTTGCCGCGCTCGGCGGTTTGCGTAATTTGCGCGTAGTGCCGAAAGTTGGCACCGGCGTCGATTTGCGCTTCGGGATGCAGCCAGGCGGCGACGTGGTTGCCGGTCGGGTGAAAGAACGCGCCGAGCTTCATTCTCTCGCCGCGACGGTCCTGGTTCATCGCCTCCGCCTCCCTGGTCGTGGTCCTGCGCCGTGCAAGCCAAAGGCCAGCAGCATTCAGTCCCCCGCACCCCGCTCCGACAGACCCGCGGCGCGGCGGACGAAATCGAGCGGCCCCGAAAAATCGAAGGCATTGTAGACCGCGTTCAGGTGGTTGAAATGCGGTGCCTGCGCGAACTGGACAAAC
>DATJLK010000091.1:0-13392 GCA_035509615.1 Allostellaceae bacterium
AAGCGATCCTCGCTCCGCTCGTCAGTTCTTGCCGGCCGAGGCCTGCCGCACGAGGGCGAGGAGTTCGTCAGCGCCATGCGGCTTTTCCAGCAGCGCCACAGCGCCGACCGCCCGGGCCCGGCTGCGGGTGGCAGGATCGGGCCAGGCGGTGATGAAGATGACCGGAAGCGTGTCGCCGCGCTGGCGCAACTCTTTGAGGACGTCAAACCCGTTCATTGCCGGCATATTCACGTCAAGGATCAGGCAGTCGCCATCGACCGGTCGGACGAGGTCGAGAAACCGGCGGCCTGAGGCGAAATCGCGCGCCTCGAAACCTTCGCATTCGACGAGAAGCTTAAGCGAGTCTCGGGTTGCGTCGTCATCGTCGACAATGAAGATCATTCGGCTTCTGGCATTCGGGTTGTCCGCATCATCGCATGTCCAGATCCGCCCACCTTGATCTGAATCAGCGGCGCCGATAGGTTTTGTCCCCGGACGTTCGGTTTTATCCGCGAATAGCAAGGCGGGCAGGTGAAGTCGAGCGAAGTCGAAGGCACGCCAGGAGCGGCGGGCAACATGTTGGCGGCGATCGTCGAATCGGCCGAAGACGCGATAGTCGGCAAGACCCTCGACGGTATCGTGACCAGCTGGAACGCGGCGGCCGAGCGGATTTTCGGCTACAGCGCGGTGGAGATCGTCGGGCAGCCGATCGCAGTCCTGGCAACACCCGAGACGGCGGACGAGATGCCGCGCATTCTCGCATCGATCCGGTGCGGCGAGCGCATCGCGCATTACGAGACCCGGCGGCGACGCAAGGACGGCCGGATCATCGATATGGCATTGACCGTTTCGCCGGTGCGCGATGCGGCCGGGCACATCGTCGGCACCTCGAAGATCGCCCGCGACATCACCGACGCGAAACGCGCAGCTGCCGCGCTGGTCCAGAGGGAGGCGCTGCTGCAGTCAATTCTCGATACCGTCCCGGCTGGCATGGTCGTCATCGCAGGGCAGCGCCCGCCAGGAACTGACGCTCACTGTCGCGGCTGCTGATCGCGGCGGTGTCGAGATCAGCGTCAGCGATACCGGTCCCGGCATCACACCCGCAGTCGCCGACCGCCTGTTCGAGCCCTTCGTCACGACCAAGGAGGACGGCATGGGCGTGGGCCTCTCGATCTGCCGCGCGATCGTCGAGGCGCATGGTGGCGCGCTGATCGCCGAAGCCAATTCTGCCGGCGGCGCCACCTTGCGCTTCACCCTGCCGGCCGATCGGTAACCCGCTGCGGCGGCAGCGATTGAGCCGCTGCCGCAGTACGAGAGAATATGCGCACGAAGGAAGATTCGATCGCACTTCTGCCACTCTAGCGCGTCAGGACGAGGTCGCGCGCCGCCTGATGAGCATTCCCGGCGTCGGCCCGGTGACCAGCTTGGCCTTCAAGGCTACAGTCGGCGACACGCGCTACTTCGTCACCTCAAAGGCGCTCGGTGCACATCTCGGACTGACCCCGCGCGTGTATCAGTCCAGCGAAATCGACCGCGCCGGCCATGTCAGCAAGTGCGGCGATCGAATGCCGCGCCGGCGATCGAATGCCGCGCCATCTCCTTTACGAAGCCGCGTCGGTGCTGATGACACGGACACGCAAGTGGTCAAGGCTTCGGGCTTGGAGTATCGCCGTCACCAAGCCCCGCGGTATGAAACGCGCGGCGGTTGCGGTGGCGCGCAAGCTGGCCGTGATCATGCACCGCATCTGGGTGACGGGCGGCGAATTCGAGTTCGGCAGCCCGCCCGCCACGATCGCGGCGTAAGGTCAGCCTGGGACCTGTCCCATTATCGCATTCGCCAACGCGCTGTACTTGATGCAACCACGACCATCCACCGGGAGCCGTTTTTGTACAGCAGCTTTTAATCGTTTGGCATCGGCCGAAGCCAACGCGGCAATGGGCGGGCCCAAATTCGGCATCGCCAGGGTGGTAGTCCAGAAATCCTCGAAATCGGCAAATGATCGCTCCACTATGATCTGCCGGGTGTCGATGGCCTCGAGACCCGCATCAGCCCATAGATGTCGCAGCGTCTCCATCCGCGATGCGTCAATGCTCGGCGGCATCGGTACCGTGTGTCCGATCGCACGCATCTCCGCCTGGATCGGCGCGGTTGGCGACCCGTCATTGGCGATATCCCAAATATACGCGGCGACGGTCCCTCCGGGGGCAACCACCCGGACCATCTCAGCAATTCCTTTTGCAGGGTCGGGGACATAGAAGATGACCAACGCCATCACGGCCGCATCGAACCTGTGGTCCGGGAACGGAAGCTGCATCGCATGACCCTGATAAAACTCTGCAATCCGGGCGGCCGGGCGGGCGCGAGCAAAGGCAAGCTGTCCTTCGGATGGATCAACGCCGTGAACCTCCACTGGCGCGCAGCTATCTATAAGCAATTGGGTAAATGCCCCATTGCCGCAACCGATATCAACCCATCGCAGCCCGGAACGAGGGTTCAACCAGCTTAGGAACTCGATCCCGACGAGTCGGCTCCAGGTCCCCATCATGCGTTCGTACGCTGCGCCATCCTCAAAGCGGATTTTCTGGTCCGACATTCCGTGTCCCTATGAGAGGTTTGGGATTCTGTCAGTGGTGAGCGGCTCACAATACGCGCATTGATCAACCCCGTATGAGTTTGGCGGCAGTCTTCTGACATATGCTGAATCCGGCGCCGGCAAGGGGAGGCGCCTTGCATTCGTGCTTGACGGCAATACTCCGATTACAGAAGCGGGTCGTTGAATTGCCGGAGGCAGTCACACGATCGAACCATACCATCGAAAAGGATGCGGTGCGAAACCGATGGTCTATAGTCCCGCCGTCCCGAACTGGAATTCCATCGTGATGCCGGTGGCTACACCCATCGCGAAATTGATGCCGAACAACAGGCCCCAATACTTTGTCATGTCGCGCCAGACCGAGCGCCCGGTCATGATCCACACGCTCTCCATGATCGCGAGCAGGACCGACAGGCCCAGGGTCAGCGGCACGAACAGGAAATGGTAGAGGGCGGTCAGCGCGAATTGCAGGCGTGACAGCTGCACGACATCGGGCGCGATCATGTCAGTTGTTCCTGATGCGCGATGCGCCGGACAACAGCAACTGAGCGGTCCGCTCGGCAGTCATTGCCATCCGGTGTGACGGGCTGAAAAAGGCGAAATAAAGGACGCCAAGCGCCGCGAGCTTGACGGCACGCACGACACTGATGTCGCGGAGGAGGGAGCGGCGAGGATTGTTGGCACACAGCTTGGTCATCGCTCAGCTTCTCCCGCTATGCGGCGGGGCGCCTTGATGCAGATCAACCGACAGAGCCCCGGTCGGCGGCAAGGCCCCGATTGCAGCAGGGACGGTTCAGGGCGGCGACGCGGCTCGGCGCGTCAGCGATCACCACCGAGGCCCAGCCCGGGCCAGCGCTCGCTCAGTCTGGCCGCGGTCTGCAGCGAGCCGTCCTCGCCGGAGGTCACGACGTCGCTCGTCGTCACCTCGCCGGCGCCGGTTGGCTACGCTCCCGCCACGCCGTGGGCAGCAAGCCCGGATCGGCTGCCCGGCACTGGCGCCGGGTCGATCGAGAGCGCGAACGCTGCGCCGGCACCGAGGTCAATGCACGCTCGTCCGGGCGACGAGCCAGCGCGCGTCGCTCCCGCACAGGTCTTTGAGCGGGCAGGCTGAACACCGTTTGCCGTTATCGTCACACCGCGCCTAGCGACACGCGTCGCGCAACGCGAGGGCGGGCGAATGCCGATAGGAGCTTGCAGGCTTGGCGAGGTCGTCGGCCACATGCGCGCCTTTCCGCGAGATCAGACGCGCCAGCGCGTAGCGGAAAAACTCCGATAGGACATTGATCTGGGTCAAAACACGGGAGCGCCGCACGTCCGGCTACGCGATAAACCCTGATTGATCCACATCATGGGGGCTGGTTGCGCATGATGCTGCTGTCGGCGGGCAAGATCGGAGGGCCGGAGATTGGCGAGCTACCGTGTCTGTTTCCTCAACGAAATCCCTCGAAACGAACGAGTTTTCCGGTGTTGTCAGCGGTCGATCGTGATCCGTTCGGCGGCAAGCCGTGAACAGGCGGTTGCAGCGGCAAAAGAACAGTTCGCCCGCCTGGAGGGGGTGCGAGACTGGCGATTTCACGCTTCCTGCATCGAAGTCGAGGAGTTGACAGAGGAGACATCGATCAGAGAAGGTGCGGTTCAATCGCCGGTGAACGACCCGACCGAAGCCGATGCCGATCACCAAGCGGTCGGCCGCCATCGAGCGCCAAAAAGGTCCGGTACTGCTGCCCGCCGCAAAACCAAGCGGGATTGGAGCCAGACATGACACCGCCCGTCCCGTAGCCGCGGGCGCCAACCTGCTACAGCGCCGGACCTGCCCGGCGGCATCACATTCGCGATGCGATCCTGCCAATTTTGATGCGATCCCTGCCAATTTTTGGGCAAGACTTGCCGAGGGCGCGGCCACGACGATGGCGGCGATCCGATGGCGGGCAGCGCAGGTCTGCCGCGGCGCGCTTTTGCCTTGGTCGACCAGCGCCAGCGCCTTGCAAAAAAAAGCGCCGCATTTCGGGCCCGGCGAGGGACCGCGCGGATCACCGGGTCGGGATTAAAGGAAGCGGGGCGAGGATTGAGCCAGATCAACGAACTTAGCCGGCCCGCGCCTTTAATTGACTCTTCTTAGGCCGCGGCAAGCTCTGAGCCGGAGCCGCCGCCGAGAGCCATGACGACCGAGGCTCCGCTCGATGCTTTCCCACCAGCACGACTCGTCGTATCTGGTCCGGCGGGCGCTATCCGAGGTGGCGGATCAGGTCGGCCCAGCGGTCGAGGACGGGCAGGATCGCTTCGGCATTTGCTGAGGGCAGGCTGACCACCACTCTGGCGATGCCGCGGTCGCGGTAGCGCCTGAGCCGATCGAGATCTTCCGCCACGCCAAACACCGTTACCGGCAGGTCGTCGGGGCCGCGTCCGGCCGCGGCCGCCATCTGTCGGAATTGCGGCATGAAATCGGTGACGTCCGAGTATTGCGGTCGGCCGGCATGCGGGACCCAGCCGTCGCCATAGCGCACCGCACGTCGTGCGGCATGCGGAAACGCACCGCCGACAATCACCGGAGGATGCGGGTTCTGCACCGGCTTCGGCCAAGTCTTCATTTTTGGGAAATCGACGAGTTCGCCGTGAAATTCGGGCTCGTCCTCGGTCCAGATCGCCTTCATCGCCGCGATCCGTTCGCGCATCAGTTTGAACCGGGTGCTGAACGCGGTACCGTGGTCGGCCATCTCCTCGGCGTTCCAACCGGCGCCGATCCCGAACAAGAACCGCCCGCCCGAGACCTGATCGATCGACGCTACGAGTTTTGCCGTCTGGATCGGGTCACGTTGCGCTACCAGACATACCCCGGTGCCGATCCGCAACGCGCTTGTCGCCATGGCCGCCGCGGTCAGGGTGACAAACGGATCCATCGCTTCATAATACCTTTGCGGGAGTTCGCCGCCCTGAGGAAACGGTGTCGCCCGCGAACTCGGGATATGCGAATGCTCCGGCGCCCAAAGTGACTCGAAGCCGCGCACCTCCAGCGCCCGGCCGAGACCGGCCGAGCTCATCGAATAGCCAGTAAAGAACATCGCCGCGCCGAAATCCATTCCTCCCCCCTTCGGCGCCGGCGGCGCTCGGCCGTCTTTAGGCGAAGCCCGCCTTGTTCAGGCGAGGCGCACCCTGACAGCCTCGGGACCCTTGCGGCCTTCAGCGATGTCGATCAGGACGCGCTGTCCTTCGTTCAAGGTCTCGATGCCGGAGCGTTCCAGAACCGAAGCATGAACAAAGGCATCCTTGCCGCCACCCTCGCGGACAATAAAGCCAAAGCCCTTCTGCGCGTTGAACCACTTCACCGTGCCGGTCTCTTCGACCGAAGCGCCTGCTTCATAGGTCGGCCGTGCCGTACCGGGATAGGCCGAACGCCGCGCCGAGGCGGGTGTCGCCGTGCTGCTGTCGACGCTGAGGATCTCGGTCACCTGCGGTCCCTTTTGCCCGGGTGCGACGCGGATCTCGAGTGTCTCGCCCGGTTGCACGGCAGGGATGCCGTTGCGCTCGAGGACACTCGCATGCAGGAACGCATCGCCCGAACCGTCGGAAAGTTCAACAAACCCAAACCCTCGTTCAGGCTTAAACCATTTCACGACGGCGCGCACCGGCGGGCCCGAAGGTGCGTCGAACCGTGGCGGGGTAAAGCGTGGCGCGCCGCCGAATTCCCGCAAATGCGGTTCGTAACCATCATCGTCAAAGTCGCGGCGGCGCGGCTGACGAAAATTCCTGTCTCTGATCAAGTCGGTTTCCTGTCGAGTCGGTTCGCGGCCCGGTCGCGACCGCGGAAGCTGATTGTTCCAAAAAATCGCCGCGGACGCGAGAGCTTAATTTGCGCCACGCATCGGTGCAGGACCGGGCAACGCCCAAGGATGTTCGGGGCTGTCCGGCCCCCGGCGAGCGGCGGCAATCTCGCCCCGCTTTTGGTGTCGGCATGCGGAATGTGCCGGGCATCGCGACTCGGAATTGGAGATTGCTGTTGAAACGCCGAGCGCTGCCGATGGTTCAAATGTGGCTCGCTGCCAGGCCGTGGACCGGCAACACTGTGAGCAGCTCAAGCGATCAGCACGCCAGGGAGTGATAGCGCAACGAGCGCAAGCAACGTATACCCGTGCCGTTTGCGGCTGGCGCCAAGGTCGGCCGGCGTCGAAAACCAGGAGAGATATCGTATGCGTAGACGACTAGCGGTTGCCATCGGCGCGCTCACCCTGATGTTGAGTGCGCTCGTCGTGGCGGCGCCGGCTCACGCCCAAGGGGTCAGGGTCGGCGTGTTGACCTGTAACGTGTCAAGCGGCTTTGGTTTTGTGTTCGGCTCTTCGCGCTCGCTCAACTGCACGTTTTCAGGACCAAACCACCATTACGAGCACTATATGGGCACCATCAACAGGTTCGGCGTCGATATCGGCTATATCAATGGCGGGGTGCTGGTCTGGTCGGTGCTGGCGCCGACGGCGACACCGGCTCCTTGTGCTCTCGCCGGCAATTATGGTGGGGCTACCGCACAGGCTACCGTGGGTGTCGGCGCCGGGGCAAATGTGCTCGTCGGCGGCAGTGGCAACTCGGTCTCATTGCAGCCGCTCAGCATCGAGGGTACGACCGGTCTCAATGTCGCCGCGGGTATTGCATCGATCACCTTGCAATGCGCGCCCGGACCCTAAGCAAGTTTGACGAGAGCCGCTCGGGGGCGCTCGGCGTCCTCGATGATGTGAGAAAAGAAGACGCGCCGTTCCGCTGGCGCGGCTAGGGGCAGGACCGCATGGAATGGAAACTGAGCTTCCATTTCATGCGCGAAGCTGCTCTCGATGCCAAGGGTCTAGCGGCAGCCGCCGACCGGCGGGTTGACGTCACAATGCAAATCGCAGCGGTCGTTGGGTGCGCAGCGCCATGAGACCGCGCCGCTGCTGCTGGGGTAAAAGCAAGTTCCGCCACATTCAGTGTCGGCATCGGGCGAACGGCTCAATCGGGTCACGACACCGAGCGCCTGATCATACTTCTGAATCCGGGCTTCGACCCGGCCGATGTCGTGCTGTTCTGCGCTGAGGCGTTGCGCCGATTGCTGTGCTGTTGCCGGCCGATCGGCGGCGGCACAGCACGCCAGCGACAACAACAGCAAGCAGAGCCGCATCCGCTATCCGCCATTTGGCCGTGATCGGCTTATCCGTGCACCATAGTCGCCGGGTTCGGAACTCACAACCGCCGAGGTGTGGGCGTCTCACCGAGGAGACAGCGGCGATCTGCGCGCCGCATGCCGCCAACAGCGATCGGGACGGCGATGCCGGTTGCCACACCCGGCTTGCGGCGTACAATCGCGATCGGTCAGTCGCCGGATAGCTGTGGAGGACGCTGGATGATAACAAAATTCGACAGCCTGTTTGCCGGCCATGTCGACATGGCCAATGTCGGCTATGGCGGCGTGCCGGTGAACGACCGCCGGTTTCCGAACGAGCACCTCGCCACCGTCTTTGACAAGGCGCAGGCGATGGCGCAGCTGATGGATCGGCTCGGCTACGATACTTTTTGGATGGCCGAACACCATTTTCAGCATGAAGGCTACGAGTGCATCCCCAACGTGCTGATGACGGCACTGCACCTGGTGCATATGACCCAGCGCCTGCGGCTTGGCTGCGGCTTCAACATCGCGCCGATGTGGCACCCGTTGCGGTTGGCCGAGGACTACGCCAGCGCCGATATCTTGAGCGGCGGCCGCATCACTTTTGGTCTTGGGCGCGGCTATCACACCCGCGAGGTCGAGACTTTTGGCTCGCCATTGCTCGATCAGCCGGCCAACCGCGAACTGTTCGAGGAGCAGGTCGACATCATCTTCAAGGCGTTCAACAACGAGTCTTTCGCGCATTACGGCAAGCACTACACCCTGCCGCCGCGGGTGCCGTATCGCGGCTACACCCTCGAGGAATTGACGCTTGTGCCGCGGCCGTTGCGGTTGCCGGTCGAATGCTGGCAGCCGATCCAGGGCGGTAGCCAGCGGGCGCTCGATTTCATGGCCAAGCACGGCATCCAGGGGCTGATCGGCGGCGGTTCGGCCGAAGGCGGTGCGATGCACAAGGTTGTGCTCGATTGGCAAGAGGCGCATGCCCGCATCGGCCAGCCCCTCGAATTGGGTGAACGGCTCTGTTTCGGCTTTCATTTCTATATCGCCGACAGCCGCGAGCAGGGCATCCGCGAAGCCGGCAAATATTACGAAGAAAACATGAAGATGTTTGGCGAGTTGCGGCTGGTGCGGGCGCTGAGCGACGAGCAGATCGAGATCATGCGCGACCCCAAGCGCGCACCCGCGGCGAAATTGCCGCGGATCGAGGACGCGATCGCCAATGGCGGCGTGCTGTGCGGCTCGCCTGATCAGATCATCGAGCACCTGAAATCACTCGAAAAGCGCTATCCGGGGCTCGACCGGGTCTCGGTCAGCCTCAGCGTCGGCGTGCCGAAATCGGTCTGCCTCGAGCAACTCGAACGCTTTGGCAAGGAGGTCATGCCGGCTTTCGCCAAAGCCAAGTCGGCGGAGCTGGTGCCGGCGCAGTAAACCGGTTGCCGATCCCTTCGCAATCAAACACATGGTGCTTACGCTTACCCTGACCCACCTCTCCCGCGGTGCGGGAGAGGGAGCCGACCCCGGATCGCAGTCCGGGGGGAGATGGGTGTGGGGTTAGCCTATCGGACCGCGAGCGAGTTATTCTGAGCCGGCGCGGAACAGGCGGCCGCCGGGCATCGGCCGCGGCGCGCCGGTCGTCGAGGGCAGGCTCAATGGCAGGCCGGCCAGCGAGCGCACCGCGAGATAGGCGAAAGCCTGGGCTTCGAGCGCGTCGCCGTTCCAGCCGACGGCTTCGACCGGCCGCACCGGCGCATCGAGCCTGCGGGAGAGCGCCGCCATCAGCGCCGGGTTACGCCGGCCGCCGCCGCACACCAGCCATTCGCGCGCCGGCGCCGGGAAATGCTCGCGCGCGGCGGCGACCGCGGCGGCAGTCATTTCGGTCAGGGTGGCGGCGCCATCCGGCAAGAACAGGTCCTCGGTCAGCGCGTTGCGAAAATCGTCGCGATCGAGCGATTTGGGCGGCCGCCGCGCGAAATATGGGTGCCGCAGGAAGCGCGTGATGTGCGCTTCCGAGGCATGACCGGCGCCGGCGAGCATCCCGTCGAAATCGGCCGCGGCGCCGGTATGGGAATGAACCCAATCGTCGATCAGTGCGTTGCCAGGTCCGGTATCGAAGGCAAGGATCTCGCCCGCTTCGCCGATCCAGGTCACGTTGCCGACTCCGCCGAGATTGAGGACGGCCAGCGGTTTCGCCAGGGTGGAAGCGAGCGCGGCGTGATAGAGCGGCGCCAATGGCGCGCCCTCGCCGCCCGCGGCAACATCGGCGGAGCGGAAATCGGCAACGACGTCGATGCCGAGCCGTTGCGCCAGCGCCTCGCCTTCGCCCAGTTGCCAGGTGCGGCGTTCCTGCGGGCGGTGCAGGATGGTGTGGCCATGAAAGCCGACGAGATCCGCCGAGATACCGGGATGGCGGCCGAGGAAACGCTCGACCGCCGCGGCGTGCCATCGCGTCAGCTCAGCTTCGATTGCGGCCACCGGGCCGACCCCGCCCAGCACACTGCGCAGCCGCTCGCGGAAATCATCGGAATAGGGGACCGTCAGTGCCGGCCCGGGCGTGACGTGCCAGAGGCCGTCGGTCTCGATCAGCGCCACGTCGATGCCGTCGAGTGAAGTGCCGCTCATCAGCCCGATCGCGCGCCATACCGGGTGCGTTTTCTCGCCTCGGCGCGGAGAACGGTCGAGGAGGGGAAGGGAGGATGGTGATTTCCGGGCTGCAGCTGTGTTAGAGGACGGCATGTCGACCCCACGCTCCCGATTTCTCGCGGCCGCGATCGAACGCGGCTTTGTCCATCAATGCACCGATCCCGACGCGCTCGATCAGCGTCTCACCGAGAGGTGCGTTACCGCCTATGTCGGCTATGACTGCACCGCCGACAGTCTGCATGTCGGCAGCCTCGTGTCGATCATGCTGTTGCGGCTGTGGCAGCGCTGCGGTCACCGGCCGATCGTGCTGATGGGCGGCGGCACGACGCGGATCGGCGATCCGTCGTTTCGCGACACGGCGCGGCCATTGCTCGATGACGCCGCGATCGCCCGCAACATGGCCGGGATCCGCAAGGTCTTTGCCAGGTTCATCGATTTTGGCGACAGCCCGACCGCTGCGGTCATGGTCAACAACGCCGATTGGCTTGATGAACTGCGCTATATCCCGCTGCTGCGCGAGGTGGGCCGCCATTTCTCGGTCAACCGCATGCTGACCCAGGACGCCATCCGAGTGCGGCTCGAACGCGAGCAGCCGCTCTCCTTTCTCGAATTCAACTACCCGATCCTGCAGGCCTATGATTTTGTCGAACTCGCCCGCCGGTTCGACTGCGAAGTGCAGATCGGCGGCTCCGATCAATGGGGCAATATCGTCGGCGGCGTCGAGCTCGGGCGGCGGATGGACGGGCATAGCCTCTATGGGCTGACGACGCCGCTGTTGACAACCACGTCCGGCGACAAGATGGGCAAGACCGCGCAGGGTGCGGTGTGGCTCAACGCCGAGCGACTGTCACCTTATGAATACTGGCAGTTCTGGCGTAATACCGAGGACGCCGATGTCGGCCGTTTTCTGCGCCTCTTCACCGAATTGCCGCTGGCCGAGATCGCGCGCCTCGAGGCTCTTGATGGTAGCGAGATCAACGAAGCGAAAAAGATTTTGGCGACCGAGGCGACGGCGTTATGTCACGGCCGCGAAGCCGCCGCGGCGGCGGCGGCGACCGCACGGGCGGTTTTCGAAGAGGGCGGCAGCGGTGCACAACTGCCGGAAACCGAGGTGCCGCGCGAGCTGTTCGAGCGCGGGATTGCAGTGTTCGAATTGTTCAGCCGAACCGGGCTCGCGGCATCGAACAGCGAAGCGCGGCGCCTGATCCGCGGCGGCGGTGCGCGCGTCAACGGAACGGTCGTCGACGACGAGACTCGGGTTGTTCGGCTCGAAGATTTCGGTCTGGACAATGGGCTGACACTTAGCGCCGGTCGCAAGCGCCACGCTCTCGTCCGTCCGGTTTGATCCTCGACGCCTTAACTCGTCATGCCCGGACTTGGTCCGGGCATCCACTCCCCAATGATGGTGCTGCAGAACACAATTCGCAGATGGCCGGGACGAGCCCGGCCATGACGATGGAAAATGACAACGTTCGTTTCTACGACGGCATCTGGCCCATGAAGTCGCGCTTGCCGATCTCGATGCCAAGCTGGCGCAGGATGTTGTAGGCCGTTGTCACGTGAAAATAAAAGTTCGGCATCGCCAGGTGATAGAGATAGACCTGGGCGCGGAAATTGCGTTGCTGCCCGCCCTGGGTCAGCGTGACCTGCGAATCCTCCTTGCCGTCGAGCTGGTCCGGCCGCAGTCCCTTAAGAAAATCGATCGTCTTGTCGAGCCGCGACTGCATCTCCGCCCAGCTGTTGTCGATCGCCGGCAATTGCGGCACCTCGACGCCGGCGACGCGGCCGGCGCCAAAGGCATGCTCGCTCGCCTGGCGGACCTGGCGGGCCAGGGTGAACATGTCGGGATAGAGCCGCCAGTTCAGCGTCGTCGCTTCGTCCCATTTCTTTTCGGTGGCGTGTTTGTGGGCCTTGTCGAGTACTCCTTTAAGCCCGCCGAGCAATTGCAGAAACGTCGGCACAGCAGCGTGGTACATGCTGATCGCCATAATGGTCCTCCTGGTTTTGGTCGAGGGTTGAAACAACGCGACGCGCATCTTAACCGTCCCGGCCACGGCCGGGAAGGCGTCACCCGCCGCCGCAGGCAGCAGAGCGCTCGACGATTGCCGCGGGGCGTTCTAGTGTAGGGTGTGGGAGCGAGAGGAGGTGCCGGGCGTGGCCAGAGAACGGCGTCTCGAAGCGCGTCAGGTCGAGGAGATCTTCCTCGCCTTTGCCGAAGCGATGCGCGAATTGCCGCCCGACATCGAAGCGGGTTGGCTCGATGCGCAGGGTGATTTGCGCCTCGCTCCCGATATCGCCCGCAAATTGCGCACCGCGCGCCGGGTTCGACAATTGCTGGTCGAGTTGCGGCAAAACCAGAGCGAAGGCTGACGCCGACAACCGCAGAGTTTCGCTAACGCTCATTCGGACCGGCAACGATCCGATCGTCGTGGAGCCGGCCGACCTCGGCCGAGGACAGACCCAATATCTCCGCCAACACCGCGTCGGTGTGTTCGCCGAGAACCGGCGCCGGCTGCGGCGGCAGGCGCGGCGAGGCGCTGAAATCGAGCGGCAGGCCGGGCATCAGATATTGCCCGATCCCGGGTTGCTCGGTGGTCGCGAACATCGGGTTCGCTTCGGAGCAGCGCGGGTCGTCCTCGACCAGCTGATGGAAATCCTGGAATGGGCCCCACAACACGCCGCTCCCGGCGAAGGCCCGGCGGATCTCGTCGAGAGTGCGTGCGGCGCACCAGCGGGCGATCAGCGCCCCGATCACATCGCGCGCCTCGTACCGGCCGGCTTCGGTCTCGAGATCGACCCCCATCATCGGCCCGATCATCGCCAGCCGATCGGCGAGCCCGGTCACCTGGCCCAAGGCCCGCCATTGCCGCCGGGTCAGCGCGATGATCATGACGCGCCGGCCTTCCGCTGTCACAAAGTCGCGGCCAAAGCTGCCATAGAGATCGTTGCCGAGCGCCGGGCGCGACTGGCGGTTGATCTGCACCTCGCCGATATAGCCAAGATTGCCGACCGTCGCGAGCATCACATCGGCCAGCGCCGCGATGACCTCCTGGC
>DATJLK010000092.1:0-8357 GCA_035509615.1 Allostellaceae bacterium
CGGCATCGCCGGGCTGCCGCAGCCGATCGATGCCGGCAATGTTCTGCTGCCGTTTACCGAGGCGAAATTGAGCCTGCGGCTGCCGCCGACCGTGTCGGCGGAAGCGGCCGGTGCACTGTTGCGCAGGTTGTTTGAAAACGACCCACCCTATGGCGCGCGGGTTGCCCTGGAACTCGGATCGGGCGCCAGCGGCTGGAACGCGCCGGCGCTCGCTCCCTGGCTCGAACAGTCGCTGGCGCGGGCGTCGCAGGCGGCCTTTGCCGCGCCGCCAGCCTATATGGGCGAGGGCGGCAGCATTCCGTTCATGACGATGCTCGGTGAAAAATTCCCGCAAGCGCAGTTTGTCGTTACCGGCGTGCTTGGCCCCCATTCGAATGCGCACGGTCCGAACGAATTCCTGCACATCCCAACCGGCCGGCGCGTCTCGGCCGTGATTGCCCAGGTTCTGGCCGACCATGGCGCCCGGCCGGCCGGACGCTTGTAGGCGGGTGCGGTTGAGTGTCGGCCGGTTCGGGCAACGGGACCACGAATGCGGAAACGCGTCAACCACCAGCGCGTTGCACGACGCTGGTCGCTCTTCGCCGTCCAAACTGCTACCCGTATTGCCGCCCCGCCCGAACGGGCGCCGGAGAAATCGGCCCGTGCCGACTGGTAAATCAATGGGTGACGAGGCGGCGCTCGACGGCGGCGGCCTTGATCGCCTTTTGCAGCTTTTCGAAAGCGCGGACTTCGATCTGGCGGACCCGCTCGCGCGAGATGCCGTATTGCTGCGACAGATCCTCGAGCGTTGTCGGGTTGTCGCGCAACCGGCGCTCGGCCAGGATATGGCGTTCACGGTCGTTCAGATGCGTCATCGCCTTTTCGAGGAGATCGCGGCGCAGCCCGAGCTCCTGCCGATCGGCAAGCTTGGTTTCCTGGCTCTCGCTCTCATCGACCAGCCAATCCTGCCATTCGCCTTCGCTGTCGCTGCGCAGTGGCGCGTTCAGCGAATGGTCGGGGCTCGCCAGCCGCCGGTTCATGCTGACGACATCGGCTTCCGGCACATCGAGTTCGGTGGCGATCTTTTTCAAATTTTCAGGCGACAGATCGCCTTCCTCCATCGCCTGCAGCTGGCCTTTCAGCTTGCGGAGGTTAAAAAACAATTTTTTCTGCGCTGCGGTGGTGCCCATTTTGACAAGCGACCAAGAATGTAAAATGTATTCCTGGATCGCGGCCCGGATCCACCACATCGCATAGGTCGCCAAGCGGAAACCGCGATCGGGATCAAAGCGCTTGACCGCCTGCATCATGCCGACATTGCCTTCCGAGATCAGCTCGGACAAAGGCAGGCCATAACCGCGATAACCCATCGCGATCTTGGCCACCAGCCGCAGATGGCTAGTGACCAGGCGATGCGCGGCCTGCGGGTCCTCATGCTCTTTCCAGCGTTTGGCGAGCATGTACTCCTCTTCCGGTTCCAGCATCGGAAACTTCCGGATCTCCTGCAGATACCGGGTCAGGTTTCCTTCGGCGGATATGGAAGGGACCGAGAGGGTGGCCATTGTGAGGTTCGTTGCTCCAATCCGGGGCTCAGTGCTGGGTAAACGCCGAATGTCCACGGTCGTCCCGCCCCGAGGGCCGACGCAGATACCCTAGTAATATAGTAAGATTTTGTCCAGTTTAAAATGACTCTAAACCGATAAACAGCTCGTGAAGGTCGGGCGGCAAGGCGCTGTCAAAACTGAGCGTGCGGCCGTCCGCCGGATGGGTGAAGCCGAGCCTGCGAGCATGCAATGCCTGCCGCGGAAAGGCTGCGATCCATGCCCCGATTTCGCCCGCGCGGGACACGCCGCGGCCGCCGCGGGTGCCGTAAACCGGATCGCCGATCAACGCATGGCCGCAATGCGCCAGATGCACTCGGATCTGGTGGGTGCGGCCGGTCGCGAGCCGGCATTCGAGCAGGGCGGCGGTGCTGTTGAATACCCGTTCGACACGGTAGCGGGTCAAGGCCGGCCGGCCGCGGAGATCACCGACAACCGCCATTTTCTTGCGGTTGACAGGGCTGCGACCAATATTGCCGACGATTTCGCCGGTGACAGGGTGCGGCACGCCCCACACAAAGGCGGCATAGGCGCGATCAATCCGGCGCGCCGCAAAATCGCGCGACAGCGCCTGATGCGCCGCTTCGGTCTTGGCGACAACCATCAGTCCGCTGGTATCCTTGTCGAGGCGGTGAACGATGCCGGGCCGCCGCACGCCGCCAATGCCGGCGAGGCTCGACCCGCAATGCGCGATCAGGGCGTTGACCAGGGTGCCGTCAGGATTGCCGGGAGCGGGATGGACGACGAGCCCGGCGGGCTTGTCGACAACGATAAGATGGGCGTCCTCAAAGCGGATATCGAGCTGCCGCGGTTGCGCCGCTGGTGCGGCTTCGTCGATCTCGGGGAACGACACGGCAAAGTACTGACCGGCCCGCACCCGCAGCGACGGGTCGCGCACCGCCGCGCCGTCGTGTCGGACACGACCTTCTTCAATCAGCCGTTTGAGCCGAGTCCGTGACACCTCAGGAAAGCGGTTTGCCAGCATCCGATCGAGGCGCAGGCCTTCTTCGCCCGGTTCGGACTGTATCTGAGCCGCGCCGCCGGCGATTGTGTCAGCCGTTGTCACCTGGCAAGCCGTGGGGTCATTTCTTTGCGAGCGCTCAAAATACTGGTCGTGGCGATGGGGATCATGCTGGTCGTCGGCTTTGCCGCGCTGATCGTCGCGATCGCCACTCGCGTGTCACATCGCGAGGCGAAGACCACTACTCCGCATCAGCCGCCGGCAACCTCGATCGACATCCCGCGCGGCGCCCGGGTCGAAGCGATGACAACCGCGCCTGACCGCCTGATCCTCGACTTCGTGTTGCCGGACAGCAACCGCGAGATCCTGATCATCGATATGGCGACGGGGACGCGCATCGGCATGATCCAACTGCGAGCCGTGTCCGCCACGCCGCCCGCATCAAACCCGGCGCAATCGCGACGATGATGCAACTCTTCGTTCGATCTTGCTGCCCGAGCAGCCCGGCGGCCGCGATCATCGCGAAATGCGCTATCGGGCGCGGCTCTGCCTCCTTGTCAAGACGGACCAGCAACGCTTGGCTGTATCATCCCTTTATCGACCCCTGGCGCACAGCGTCTGACCGGTCATTCGCGCCGGCATGCCCAGTCGAGCAGACGGCCGAGAAATTCGCCGCCGGCGGCGAGTTGAGCGCTGGTGATATACTCGTTTGGTTTGTGAGCCACCGCGATCGAGCCCGGACCGCAGATTACCGCCGGGATGCCGGCCATCTGAAACAGACCAGCCTCGGTCGCAAAAGCGATCGTCGTCACCTCGTTGGCGCCGGTCAGTTTGCGCGCAAGGGCTTCCGCCGGCGAGGCCGGATCGGGAACCAGCGGTGGCACTTGCGCCACGATCTCGGTCGTCACCCCGGTGTCGGGATAGCGGGCGTGCAGCCGCGGCAACAGGTCATTATCGATAAACTCCTGGACCCGCCGTCGCGGCAGCACGTCGCTTGCGCCCGGGATCGTACGAAACTCCCATTCGAAAACGCAGTCACGGGCGATGATGTTTACCGCCGTCCCACCCTCGATCCGGCCGATATTGAAGCTGGTATAGGGCGGATCAAAGCGATTGTCATGCGACCCCGCCACCCGGCAATCGTCGGCGATCCGGCCGATTTCAGCGATGATCTCAGCAGCCGCGGCGATCGCGTTGACGCCCTGCTCGGGCGCGCTTGAATGCGCCTCGTGCCCGATGACGCTCGTGCGTAGAAACTGAATGCCCTTATGGGCATTGGCGACGCGCATTTCGCTGGGTTCGCCGATGATCGCCAGCTTTGGACGGGCCGCACCCTGCGGCAGCGCGTCGAGCAGCGCCGGCACGCCGAGACAGCCGACCTCCTCGTCAAAGCTCAACGCCAGATGCAGCGGGATTTGCAGCGGCCGTGCCACCGCTTGTGGCACTAGGGCCAGGGCCAGTGCGATAAACCCTTTCATGTCGGCGGTGCCGCGGCCATAAAAGCTGTCGCTGCGGTGATCGAGCCGGAACGGGTCGCTGTCCCAGACCTGACCCGCGACCGGCACGACATCGGTATGACCGGAGAGGATCACGCCGCCGCGGTCGGCGGGCCCGATCGTCGCGAACAAATTAGCCTTGGCGCCATCGTCGCTGCGAAGCACAGCGCTGGCGATGCCATAGTTGCCGAGATAGTCGGCAACCCATTCGATCAGCGCCAGATTGGATTTCGCCGAAATCGTGTCGAAACCGACCAGGCGCTCCAGGATTGCAACCGCATCGAACTCCATCATCCGGACTGCCGGCAGCGCCTGGTCAAACGTTGTCGAGTTTGGCGCTGCCCGGCGTCCCGACCATTGCCAGCACCTCGCGCCGACTTGTCGGATCGGTGCGAAACACCCCGAGCATGCGGCTGGTGACCAGCATCGTCCCGGGCTTGTGAGTGCCGCGCGTCGTCATGCATTGGTGAGCGGCCTCGATAACCACCGCTACACCCTTGGGCTGCAGCACCTCGTCGAGCGTATTGGCGATTTGCGCCGTCATCTTTTCCTGGATCTGCAGCCGCTTGGCATAGACGTCGACGAGCCGCGACAGTTTGGAGATGCCGACCACCCGGTTTTTTGGCAGGTAGGCGACATGCACCTTGCCGATGATCGGCGCGATGTGATGCTCGCAATGCGACTCGAAGCGGATGTCCTTCAAGAGGACGATCTCGTCATAGCCGTCGGTCTCTTCAAAGGTGCGCTGCAACAGCGCCACCGGATCTTCCTCATAGCCGGTAAAGTATTCGCGGTAGGCGCGCACGACACGGTCCGGAGTGCCAAGCAGCCCTTCGCGGTCGGGGTCGTCACCGGCCCAGCGGATCAGGGTACGAACCGCCTCTTCGGCCTCGGCTCGGCTCGGCCGCGCGATGGCGGCTTGGCGGGACCGCGGCTTGGCGGCGGATATCGGTGAAGCGATAACAGGCGACATCAATGGATCTCTTTTTTTGATCGAAAGTTCGGGGATCGGGGGCTGCCAGCATTTGCGGCGGTCAGTTGAGCCGCACCGGTTGATGCGGGCTGTCGAGCGAAAAAGCCGGAATTCGCACCGAGAAGCACTCGCCGTTGCGGGTCTCCATTTCGTAGCTGCCGACCATGATCCCCGACGGCGTCGGTAACGGCGTGCCACTCGTATATTCGAAACTTTCGCCGGGCCCCAGCACCGGTTGCTCGCCGACGACACCCGGACCGCGCACGTCCTGAACCTGGCCGCGGCCGTCGGTGATCTTCCAATGGCGGCGGCGTAACTGGACCGTCTCCTCGCCGCGATTTTCGATCCGCACATGATAGGCCCACACATAGTGGCCTTCGGCTGGCGAGGATTGGTCCTCCAGATAAAACGGTCTGACCGTGACGCTGATCGATCGCGTGGTTTCAGAATACATGTCCGAGTTTCCTCGCTTGCAGACCGAGGTTGCCGGCGACGCCGCCGAGAGCGGCCGGGAACAATGTCGGCCGAGCATACCAAACGTCAAGATCGAGCCGCCGGCGCCAGCAGTTCGAGAACCCGCTCATCGATCTCGCGTCCGCCGCTGGCGCTGATCGGCTGGATGCAGACATGGTCGGCGCCGGCATCCCAATGCTCTTGGATGCGCTTGCGGATTTTCGCCTCGTCGCCCCAGCCGACGATCGCGTCGATAAACCGGTCGGTGCCGCCGCCAGTCATGTCGGCATCCGAAAAGCCCTGCGCTTTCCAGGCATTGACGTAATTTTCGAGCTGCAGATAGTGCGACAAAACCTCGCGCGCCGCGCGCCGTGCGGTTGCCGGATCGGTTTCCAGCAAGACCCAGACTTCGGGTGCGAGGATCTTGCCGGAACCGAGGATCTTGCGCGCTTCGGCCGTATGCGCCGGGATCGTGTTGTAGGGATGGGCGCCATCCGCCATCTCGCCCGACAGCGCCATCATCCGCGGGCCCAATGCGGCAACCACGGTCGGCGGGCTCTCGCGCGGCATCGGCGCCTGGTAGGGCGCATCGCGCATCGCCTGCAGGTAAGCCCGCATCGTCGCGACCGGCCTGCCGTAATGGTGGCCCCGCAGCCCCTCGACCATCGGCCGATGCGACACCCCGATGCCGAGCAGAAATCGCCCGTCCGATTGTTCGGCGAGTGCCCGTTGGCCATTCGCCATCGCCATCGGATCGCGCGCATAGATATTGGCGATGCCGGTCGCGACGATCAACTTTCGCGTGCTGGCGAGGAGCCATGCCGAGTGGACAAGAGCATTGCGCCCGCGGCTCTCCGGTATCCACAAGGCGCCGTAGCCCCAGGCTTCGACCCGCTTGGCAAAGGCCGCGCCGGCCGCCGCGCTCATCCGATCCATCGCCGCCCAAACCCCGAGCTTGCCCAATTCCATGACCGCCGACTCCTCTGCGGGTAAGATGGCAACGAGTGTGAATCGCGTAACGCGCGTCGTCCAGCCCACTCTGCCCGGCGATGCGCCGAACATAGTAACAGCCGCTGCCGATCGCCTTGGCCCTTGTCATGTTCCGCGGCAGTATTTGGCGGGAGGCATCGCGAGCCCCCGCTTTCGGCCGACCAGGGAGTAGCAGCAAGGCATCCGGGTCGGCGGGGCCGCCATCCGGCCGTTGGCACCCGACGGGTTTCATCCGGCCCGGCGGTGGTCGACGGTGATCGGCGGTCACCTCAGCGCTGGCGGTCTTCGATTTCATCAAGCACGGCATCGGGCGCGACGCCTTCCTTTAGCTCGTCGAGTTCGGCATCGACTTCGGTTTTGACATCGAGCCGATCGGCAATTGCCGACAACATCGCGACAAGTTTGGTGACTTCATGCTCGGCCAGCAAATTGATCTGCAGATCGAGTTCGGCGCGCTTCTCGGCGGCAGCCGTCATCCGGTTCTGGGTGATGAGAATAAAGGTCGACAGAAAGATGGCTTCGACCGACGCTGCCATTGCCAAGATTACAAATGACGGGTCGAACTTTGGGATGCCGGAAACCCAGCCCAGATTGACGATGATCCATCCGCCGAACAGCGCAAGATGGAGGTAAACAAAGCGCATGCTGCCGGTAAAGCGGGTGATCGCATCGGCAATCCGCTCTTGCGCGCCGGCGGCCGCCTCCTCGGACCGCCGGCGCTGCTCCAGTGCGCGGATGTTTCGAGCAAGTACCGATCCCAGTCCCGGCGGTATTGGCGACGGCCGCCTCGGGTGCGGTCGCCGTCGATGGTCGGTATTCTTGGCTTGTGCATCCCACCCGGGCAATTTTCGAATTCCAATCAACCGCGTATCTATTTAGAAAACCGGATCTCGCCGATACCGGTTCCGGCGTCACCGGTATCCCGCCCCTCGCCGATCGGGTGGCAAGATGCTGCACGCAGAGATCTGTGGCGCGCTGGGCGTGTCGTCGCGAGCGACTGCAAATCGAATGACTCGGTCTCGGCGCGATCGCGCTGCCCGACCCTTGAGGCCGCCGCTGCACCCAACCTCAAAAGCAGGCTACTGCGCCGGGCATCGACCCATACCGGCAAGTCGCGGGCCGCAGACCAAGCCCGCGGGTAAAAGACCCGGCGGATCAGACGATCGGGTGGATCCGTCTATCAGAACCGGATCACCCGGTCGCGGGAATGCTGAGCTGAGCTATTCGGCAGCGGCCTTTAACGGCGAGTGTGGTTCGGCCAGAACTGCGGCGGCTTCCTTGGCAATGCGCGTCCCGTCGAAGAAACGCGGGTTCTGGGTGCCCCACAGCCGCACCGCATTGGCGAAGGTGAAATCGCGGAAATCGTCTTCGCTCAACAGGCCGTCCTCGACCAGCTCATACGCTTCGGGCACCGGCATCAGCATGTCGGGCACGTCGAAATGACCGATATCCGAGCTGAAGATCGCGTTGATCCGGGCGCCGAACGGGTTGATCTTGCTGAAGGCGACGGCGTTGAGCCGGTCGTCGGATTCACAGCCGAAGTAATAAGGGGTGGCGAACAGGTCGATCCAGTCCTGTTTTTTGGTGATGTTGCAGGCGGCATAGTCGTCATGCACCGCGACGCCGCCGTCGAGACTGTCCTCCTCGCGCGCCGGCCAGCCGTCGCGCCGGTCGAGTTCAGCCGCGATCTCGGCATAACCATACTGGTCGACATATTGGCGCAACAGCGGGCGGTCGAGCTTGTCGGGGTGCATATAGGCGAGTCCGGCCGCACCGCGTCGCTCCCAATGTTCGATCAGATCGGCAAACAGCTGGCAGCCCCATCCCACGCCGCCTTCGAGGAAACCAAACCGTAGGTCGGGGAAGCGGCGGGTGACGCCGCCCAGAAACAATGCCTTGGCGAC
>DATJLK010000093.1:0-8711 GCA_035509615.1 Allostellaceae bacterium
AGATTGACGCCACGCTCCGACCGGCCGGCGGCTTGGCGGCCGCAGCGCACAACCGCTCGCCCCGCTCCATCGCCCGGCGCTGCCCCTATTCGCCGCATTGCTTGACGAAAAATCGCACGCCTGCCGCGATGCAGGTACCGCAGCGGCAGATTTCGCGATGGCCGGCGATCGTACCTCGTCACAGCCGATCGACCGCCAGCGGCGCGGTCGCGACAAACCGCCTGGATCGCAGCGGCGCCGCCCAATTGTTCGACCGACGCGGCAATGCGCTGCGGCGTGTGCCGATCGGTATAATAAGCCCCGATCCGCTCGGCGACGATCGGCGACAGGCGATGTTAGGAACGGCATGTGCGACCGTTCTGCGATCATCGAAACCGACATACCCTCGCGGCTCGACCGGCTGTCATGGACGCGCTTTCATACCCTGGTCGTGGCGGCGCTCGGCATTACCTGGATCCTCGACGGGCTCGAGGTGACCTTGGCCGGTTCGATCGCCGGCGCGTTGCAGGAAAGCCCGGTACTGCGTTTTTCGGCGGCCGAGGTCGGGGCAGTCGGCAGCGCCTATCTCGCCGGCGCCGTCGCCGGCGCCTTGCTGTTCGGCTATCTGACCGACCGGCTCGGCCGGCGCAAGCTGTTCTTTGTCACGCTCGGCGTCTACCTGACAGCAACGGCGGCGACCGCGTTTTCGTGGGATTTCGCGAGCTTTGCCGTGTTCCGCTTTCTGACCGGCGCCGGGATTGGCGGCGAATACGCCGCGGTCAACTCCGCGATCCAGGAATTGGTGCCGGCGCGGTTTCGCGGCCGCACCGATCTGGCGATCAACGGCAGCTTTTGGCTCGGCGCCGCCCTCGGCGCGTTTGGCGCGGTCACGTTTCTGCGGCCGGGATGGCTACCCGCCGATCTCGGCTGGCGGGTGGCATTTGGCATCGGCGCCGTCCTCGGTCTCGGGGTGCTGCTGTTGCGCCGGCACGTTCCGGAGAGCCCGCGCTGGCTGATCCTGCACGATCACTTGCCGGAAGCCGAACGGGTCGTTGGCGCGATCGAACGGCGGGCGGGCGGCGGCGCGGCGCTACCGGCACCGGGCAGCAAGGGGAAAATCCGGCTGCGGGCATCGGCGCGCACGCCGGTCGCACGGATGATCACCGCGATTATCCGAGATTATCCCGGGCGTGTCGTCCTCGGTCTCACCCTGATGTCGGCACAGGCGTTTTTCTATAACGCGATCTTCTTTTCCTATGCGCTCGTCCTGACCCGCTTTTACGGCGTCCCTTCGGCGGATGTCGGCTGGTACATTCTCCCGTTTGCGCTCGGCAACTTTATCGGGCCGGTGGCGCTCGGGCCATTATTCGATCTCGTCGGCCGCAAACCGATGATCGGCACGACCTACGCGCTTTCGGGCATCCTGCTGGCGGCGGTCGGCTGGCTGTTCCGTGAAAACCTGCTCAGCGCCACGCAGCTGACGCTGTGCTGGACCGGGATCTTCTTTTTTGCCTCGGCGGCGGCCAGTTCCGCCTATCTGACGGTCAGCGAAAGTTTCCCGTTGGAGGCCCGCGCACTGGCGATAGCACTGTTCTACGCGCTCGGCACCGGGCTCGGCGGTGCGGTGTCACCATGGCTGTTCGGCGTCCTGATCGGCACCGGTGAGCGCAGCGCGGTCTTTGCCGGCTATCTCGTCGGTGCCGGGTTGATGATCGCCGCGGCACTCGTTGAGTTTGCGATCGGCGTCCGGGCCGAGCGCCAGTCCTTGGAGAGCGTGGCGCGCCCGCTTTCTAGCCTCGCCGATTAATCTCGCCAGCAACCTCGGATTTTTTTGGAACATAATGATCTGCGTCCATGATCCGGTCCTCCGATAAGGAGCAGCGCAGCGCGGCGAACAGCGCTATTTTACCGGCCCACCGGCTGTGGAGGGAAAATGGCCGACGCGGGTCCAAAGCGTCTGATGTGTTTGGGTTGCGGCTTCCTTTACGACGAGAAGCTTGGCTTGCCCGAGCACGGCATAGCACCGGGAACACGATGGGCGGATCTGCCGGACGACTGGGTCTGCCCGGACTGCGGCACGCCAAAATCCCGGTTCGAGATGGTTGCGATCCCTTACGCTGGCGAGACACCCGATCCCGGCGTCGCGGTTGCGGAGAGACTATGATGACCGGGTCTTATTTTGTGCTTCGAGCCAGCGAACGCGGCTACGATCGGCTGGCCTCGACGGGACCCAACGCATCCTATGTCGCGGGGCATCCGGACGCGTTCATCACCCGCCACTCCAGCTTCAATTTTCACGAGTATCAGTCCGGACGGGCGGGTTTTGGCAAAATCCGCGTATTCGGAGATGAGGTGTTCAGTCGGCCAGGATGCGGCTATAACATGCATCCCCACCACAATTTCTTGATCGCCGCTTTCATCTTAAAGGGCTCTCTGACCCATATCAATACAATGGGAAGAATAGACGTCCTCGGGCCGGGAGATTACTATCTGGCCTCGTTCGGGTCTGGCGGCAAGCATTGCGAGCTCAATCTCGAAACCGAGGATATGAACGCGATCTATCTGTGGGTAGTACCCGATCGACTGATGCTGCCGCCAACCTATGCGCGCAGCCATTTTGACGCCGACGCCACCCGCAACCGGATCACGACCCTGATTGGGAATCATCAAGGTGCCCTGCCGATCCCGCAGGATCTAAAGGTCTCGCGCCTGGTCAGCGATCGGGCGCAGACCCGGATCTACCTCCCGACTTCCCCGGCCCATGGCGTTTATACCTTTGTTCTTGAAGGAAAAATAGGTTGCGACGGCGCGACGCTCGAGCGCCGAGACAGCATCGGCATCTGGGATGCCGACCGGTTCACCATTGAGACCGCGGCGGAAGCGGCGGATGTTCTCTTTGTCGAAACCATCATGTGACGTGCCGGTCGGGAAGAACGATGCGGGGTCGCTGTAGCTTCCCGACGAAAATTTGACGCTTGCTCGCTATCCTCAACGGACGAGTGGCAGCCGGCCGCGGCAACTTACTGGCTATCCGCAACCGAGGGAGGCGGCAGGCCCGTAACAATCGGCAGCAGCCTTTCGGGTATCGGGTGGGCACCGAGGTCGCCGCCATCGGCGGGCGCGATTCGGGATTTCCGCCAAACCTCATTGGGCCCGGTCTCACCGAACCGGCCGATTACGGCTCGGCAGGCGCGGCGGGTTTACCAGGCGGCGCGCCTCTGCGCGAAGTCGAGATCGACGCAGAGACCGGTGCGCTCGCCGTGATCCGATATGCTGGTGTCACCCGCTGACCTTGCGCCGGCTGATTTTGGAACGCCCGGCGGAGAAAGAGAATTCGATGAGAGGCAACGCACTGCCGTCTGCGCGCTGGGGTCGCTTTTCGGTCAGCCGGGCTCTGGAGGTGCTGGCCGTCATCGTCGTTCTGCTGATCGTCGGTGCCACGGCTCACCAGCTTATCGCCGCCCGGAACTTGATGATCGCCGATACCGCACAGGAGATGTCGCGGCTCGACATGGTGTTCGCGGAGCAGACCGGGCGCGCGGTCGAAGGCGTCGATCTGATCCTGCACAACGCAATCGATACGCTGCAATCGCTGCGCGCAACGCCGCCGGTCGATGCCAGGACGTATCAGGACGCGCTGGCGCAGCGCATAGCCGATGTGCGGCAGGTCAGCGAGATTGCCATTACCGACGCACGCGGCCGGGTACTGTATTCGTCGCGCGGCGGCACGCTGGGGCCGCTGGCGCCCACAGTACGGGCGCAGATCGCCAAGCAGGCGGCACACCCCGAACCGAGCCTCCAATTCAGCGAACCTTTCCGCGGTCCCGGCGGGAAATGGACGGCGCTGATGCTGCGGCCAATCCTCGGTCGTGACGGAAAATTCGAGGGTGCGGCCCTTGCTTTTCTAAACCTCTCCTATTTCGAGAATTTCTATCGGGCGGTCGAGCTTACCGAAAACGGCGCCATCCTTCTGCACCTGCGAGACGGTACGGTGCTGGCCCGGTATCCCCACGATGACGCAGCGATCGGCCGCAGCTACGCCGATCTGGCGCCGTTCAAGGACATTTTGGCGCATCGGGTGGCTGGCACTGTCATTATGGACAGTCCTATCGACGGCACACGACGGGTGCTCGCGATCCGCGCCCTCAAGGCGTTCCCGCTGGCCGTCAATGTCTCGGTGGCGCAAGACCGGGTGCTGACGTCGTGGCGCCGACAAGTCTGGACGTTTGCCGCGGTCGCGCTCGGCGCATCCGCGGCGATCGTCGGCTTGCTGTTACGGCTGGCGCAGCGTTCGCGCCAAGTCGATCGGCTGCTCCCTGAATACCGAGCCGCGAAAGATGGCGCGGAAGAAGCACAGCGGCGGGTCCTGGAACAAATGGCCGAACGCGAGCGCGCCGAAGCGGCGCTGCGCCAGGCCCAAAGGATCGAGGCTGTCGGCCAGCTGACCGGCGGCGTCGCTCACGATTTCAACAATCTGCTGACGGTGTTGATCGGCAACATCGAGTTGATCCACAGGACCGCGACGCTTGATCCGGAAACCACCGATCGCCTGGCGGCGATGCGGACGGCTGCCGAGCGCGGCGCGATGTTGACCGGTGGACTGCTGGCCTTTGCCCGACGCCAGCCCTTGGCACCGCGGCCGGTTGATTTGAGCGCCGCAATCGATGCGATGAAAGGCCTGCTGCACAGCGCGCTCGGGCCGCGGATGACGATCGAAACCCGGCCGACGCCAGGGTTGTGGCCGGCGATGATCGATCCGACCCAGTTCGAACTGGTCATTCTGAACCTGGTAATCAATGCCCGCGACGCAATGCCGATGGGCGGCATCGTGACGATTGACACCACGAACATCCATCGCGGTCCGCCATCAGGCGCCGAAGAGCCCGTCGAGGGCGACTATGTCGCGGTGACGGTGCGCGATACCGGTATCGGCATGGCTCCGGAAGTGCAGGCCCGAGCATTCGAGCCGTTCTTTACGACAAAACCGCCAGGTGCCGGATCAGGCCTCGGTCTGTCGCAGGTTTTTGGCACCGCGCGGCAATCGGGCGGCGGCGTCCAGATCGACAGCAAGCCGGGCGAAGGCACCGCGGTCAGCGTCTACCTGCCGCGAGCGGTCGGGCCGGTACCGCCAATCCAGATCCGGCCCGACGAAATCGCCGAGCCCGAGACCGGCGAAGCCCTGGTGCTGGTGGTCGATGACGATGCCGCGGTGCTCAACACCACGACCGAGATCCTCGAAGATATCGGCTATTCGGTGCTGCAGGCAGAGAGCGGTGAATCGGCACTCGAGCTGCTCGACCTTGAGCGGTCGATCGATCTGCTGTTGACCGATGTGGTCATGACCCCGATGAGCGGCCCGGAACTCGCCCGGCAGGTCGAGCGCCTTTATCCGCACCTGCCGATCATCTTTTTTTCGGGTTATGCCGGTTCGGCCGCGCTCACCGGCGAGGGGCGTCGGCACCGTTTCATCCGAAAACCCTTCACCCCGGCGGAACTGCGGCGACAGATCGGGGCGGCTCTCGCCGAGGTGCGGGCGCGCGCGTCAGCGGCTTGATCGCGAAGCGTGGGCCTACCCCATGCCCCCGATATTGCCTGGTCCGGCGCTCCGGTTTCACAACTTCCGGGTCCGCGGGACGATCTCCGCGCCGCGGGCCGACATTTTGTGTGGATCTCTTTGCCGCGCGTTGCCGGACCGCTCTGTCGCTCGCACGACACGCGTCTCTGACCGGCGAGCCACGGCGGCCGCGGGCTTGCCGTCGCCGCGGAGCGGGCGCCGGCAACCGCTGCTGCGCCCACTAAAACAGCCGGCGGACCAGCCAAAGCGCCGACCACACCAAGGCGATCCCCAGGGCAACGACAAACGCGGCGACACACACGCGTCGCAGCAATGTTTGGTATTGCGCCGCAACGAGCCCGACGGACACGAACAATGCGCTTACCACCAGGACGAGCGCATCGACGAGTTGACCGCGATCAGGGAACATCGCAAGCGCGGATCGGCTCGAGCTGCGGGAGTGCGATTGGCGCATCCGGTTGAATTCAGAATGCAGATTCGGCTGTTGCCGCGTATAGATCCAGCGCAAGACAGGCAATGTTGCACACGAGGGTAAAAGAATGACAAGCTCAATCAGGGTCGCTTGGGCAGCCCTGCCCGTTGCCATATGCATATTGTTTGGTGAACATTCCGTCTCGTTGGCGCAGACAAGTCCGGTGCCGACCGCTAGTCTGAACGCAGGGAAAACCGAGGTCATCCTGCAATTTCCGGGCGCCGCGTCAGCCAAAACGACACTGAATGCGGCCGAGGTCGAAAGGATGATCGATACCCTGGCGGAAATGCGAGCGGCGATGAACCCGCCGCGTCCGATGGCCGATCCCGCTGCCGGAACGAAGATCAATGTCGCTACCGATGGCCGCTGGCATGTGCAGCCGGACGGGACCGGTGTCGACCTCGACGTGCTTCATCCCGGTTATGGCTGGGTCGGCATTTTGATGGACCGCCGATCGGTGGAGGATTTGAACCGCGTCCTGTATCGCTCGATTCATCCGGTCGAAGTCAAAGCACGGGAAAAGGAAAGGCATCATTTGCGGCGCGAGTAGGACGGTCGAAGAGCGCCCCGGGGGGAGCGGCTGCTCCGCCCCGGGGTTTGCGGAAGTGACAAGTGATACGCCGGCTCGAGCGCGGGGATTTACGCCGCGAGTTTCTGACGCGCCGCGGCCAGGATCATCGCCGCGCCCTTTTCCGCGATCATGATCGTCGGCGCGTTGGTATTGGTTGAGGTCACGGCCGGCATTACCGAAGCGTCGACGACCCGCAGCCCCTGCAAGCCATGGATTCGCAGCTGATCGTCGACGACGGCCAGCGGGTCGCGGCCCATCTTGCAGCTGCAGCTTGCGTGAAACACGGTCGAGCCGTATTGCCGCGCATAATCGAGCAACTCGCTGTCGGTCTGCACCTCTGCGCCCGGCAGGGTTTCGGCGAGCACATATTTTTTCATTGCCGGCGCCGCGAACAGCCGGCGGACGACCTTCAGCCCGGCAATCACCGCCCGGCGGTCGGTCTCCTCGGCGAAATAGCGCGGGTTGATCGCCGGCTGCAACGCCGGGTCGGGCGATCGTGCTTCGACATAGCCGCGCGACAATGGCCGCATCTGCCACATGCCGACGGTCATGCCGGGTTTGTCATCGAGCCGGCGCACCGGCCCCGGCGCAAAGCTGCCCGGCGAAAACAGGCACTGCACGTCGGGGGTCGCCGATTCCTCCAGCACCTTGATCGAGGCACAGACCAACGACGAAGCATAAGTCAGCATGCCGGTCCCGGCGAACACGTAGCGCATGACCTCGCCGGCAAACGGCAGACCGTGCGCCTTCTCGTTCAGCGTCTTGGCGCCGGTGACCGAGCAGGCGACGCGAGCGATGTAGTGGTCCTGGAAATTCTTGCCGACCCCGGGCAGCGCATGCTGCACCGTGATGCCGACGCGAGTGAGGTGGTCGGGATCGCCGACACCCGACAGCTGCAGGATATGTGGCGAGCCGATCGCGCCGGCGGCCAGGATCACCTCTCCTGCTGCATCGACGCGCTCCACCTTGCCGCCGCGAGCGAACTCGACAGCGACGGCGCGGCTGCCGTCAAACAGCACGCGATGCACCTGGGCGCCGGTGATGATCTGCAGATTGGGCCGCCTCGCCGCCGCGCGCAGATAGGTGCGCGCCGCACTCTGCCGCCGCCGGCCGCGGCGGGTCTGCTGCACCCAGCCGATATTGTCGCCGGCACCGGGCGGCAGATGGTTGACGTCCTCGTGATAGGCAAGGCCGATCTCGATCCCGGCCTCGATCATGCTCCGGCACAGTAGCGGCTTGTCGGCGGCGTGCGAGGTTAGCAGCGGCCCGTCATGTCCATGAAATTCGTCCTGGCCGCGCTCCCAGCTCTCGGCCTTTTTGAAATAGGGCAGTACATCGTCCCACGACCAGCCCCGGTTGCCGAGTTGTCGCCAATGATCGAAATCCTCGGGCTGGCCACGGACATAGATCATACCGTTGATTGAACTCGACCCGCCAAGCACGCGACCGCGCGGATAGGGGATGGCGCGGCCGGCGGTACCCGGGTCGGGCTCCGCGGTGTAGCCCCAGGTAATCGTCGGGTGGTCGAGCAGTTTCATATAGCCGGCGGGGATGTGGATCAGCGGGTTCCGGTCGCGGCCGCCCGCCTCGATCAGCACCACGCGGTTGGTGGGATCTGCGCTGAGCCGGTTGGCCAGCACGCACCCGGCCGACCCGGCGCCGACAATCACGTAATCCACCTTCATCCGTTTTCCTCCCGTCGCCTCTGCCAGACGTTGGCGGCTGAAGTCGCCCGTTCCGATCCGGTCGAGGTTGCGTCTGGCGGGCCATAGCCACCAATCCGCCGATTGTGGCTGCGATGACGGGATCGGGGCAAGAGGCCGAAGCGCATCAATAACGAAAAAGCGCACCGTCCCGGGTCTTTGGCTCGGCCGTAGAGGGGCTGAGTAGGCCGCGGCATCGGGGGCGAGCGGGGGCTGCGCGCCCCCGCCACCGGTTCGTGTTATTGCCGGTTAAAGACCAAATTCAGCCAGATATTGCTGGTAATCTGCTTTGTTATTGGTCTTGCCGACATCGGAATTGATTGCTTTGATGATGGTCGTCTGCGCATCAAAAGGTTCGATGTACTGGTGTCGCAGATTGTCGAGCGTCACCTTGGCAACCTCGGCGACATA
>DATJLK010000094.1:0-3768 GCA_035509615.1 Allostellaceae bacterium
TCCGGCCGCACCGCGTCGCTCCCAATGTTCGATCAGATCGGCAAACAGCTGGCAGCCCCATCCCACGCCGCCTTCGAGGAAACCAAACCGTAGGTCGGGGAAGCGGCGGGTGACGCCGCCCAGAAACAATGCCTTGGCGACGGCATGACCGGCGGCAGCAAAATGGCCGATATGGTTGAAGGTGAAGTTCGACGGCGAATTGCGCAGTCCAAAACTGCGGCCGCCGGTGTGGAAGGTCGGCGCCATCTTTATTTCACGGCATTTCTGCCAGACGGCGTCGTAATCGTATTGGCTGTCGATGCCGAGCTGGTCATAGCCGACCGCAAAACGGCCAAGCGTCGGGTCGAGGTCTTCGGCGATCTTCAACCGCCGGGCGATGCCGCTGCCAAACATCCCGACCTTCGAGCCCAATTCGCTGGTCACGAAATCAAGTTCAGCGATTGCCTCTTCGGGCGTGTGCATCGGGATCACCGCGGCCGGGGTCAGCCGGTCGCTGAGATCGCGGAAATATTCGGCGGTGACGATGTTGAAGCCGCGGATCACTGCGCGGCGGGTTTCGTCATCGGCGATGCGCGGCAGGCCGAGACCCGCGGTCGGGTAGATGATGCCGAAATCGATCCCGAGCTCGTCGAGCCGGTCATAGAGCATGCGCGGCAGCATCGCGGTGGCGCGGTCGCGGGTGTTGGTCGATTGGCGCCCCCAATAGCCCTCCATCGCGACGCCGCGGCGCTGACGTTCGGTCATCGACAGCGACAGCGTATCGGGGATGCGGCGCGTATGAGCGAGGAAGCCGTCTGCCGATTTGTCGCCGGCGACCTTGCGCATCCGCTCGGCGAAGACCGGCCCGTATTCGATCCAATGACCATCGCCATCGATGATCGGGTGGCTCAACCGGGAGCGGACCTGTTCGGGGCTCGCATGCGCGCTCATTCCTGTCCTCCTGAAAGCCGGCGGTGGCACCGTCACAAATAGCCGGAAAAACCCTAAGCAAGTAGCGTGGCCAAGTCAAACCAGCGCCGGCACCGGCAAACCGGAGTAACCGGGTACGCGCGGCCGACCATTGGGAAGCTCATTCCGCTCCCTGACGTCCCGGCTCGGCGATTGGCGATCGGTGTTCCCGACCGAGGCAAACAGCAGGACGCTAGGCCGCGCGACGGCGGTCGAGTTCAACCCAGATTTCGGACAGGGCGCGGATCAGGTGGTCGATATCGGCCTCGGTATGCAGAGGTGATGGGGTAAGGCGCAGACGCTCGGTGCCGCGCGGCACGGTCGGGTAATTGATCGGCTGAACATAGATCGCGTAACGGTCGAGCAATACATCGCTGATCCATTTGCACAGCATGGGATCGCCGACGATGACCGGCACGATGTGGCTCGGATTGTCGCGATGCGGGATGCCGGCCGCATCGAGGCCGCGGCGCACCGCGGCGACCACCTGCCGATGGCGCTGCCGTTCGGCGTCGCTGACCCGTAAATGGCGGATCGCGGCCAGCGCGCCAGCGGCCACCATCGGCGGCAGCGCGGTAGTGAAGATGAAGCCCGACGCAAAGCTGCGGACAAAGTCGCACAGCGCCGCCGAGGCTGCGATGTAACCGCCGATCACACCGAAGCCCTTGGCGAGCGTCCCTTCGATCACGGTCAGCCGGCGGCTGACCCGCTCGCGCTCGGCGATGCCGCCGCCCTGCTCCCCATAAAGACCCACCGCGTGGACCTCGTCGAGATAGGTCATCGCGCCATGAGCCTCAGCCACGTCGCAGATTTCAGCGATCGGCGCGATGTCGCCATCCATCGAGTAGACCGATTCGAAGGCGACAATCTTGGGTCGGCCGGGCTCGATCCCGGCGAGCAGGTGATCGAGATCGGTGGGGTCGTTATGCGCGAAAATACGCTTGTCAGCGCGACTGTCGCGAATGCCTTCGATCATCGAGGCGTGGTTGGCGGCGTCGGAGAAGACGACGCAGCCTGGCAGCCGCGCGGCGAGTGTGCCAAGCGTTGCCCAGTTCGAGACATAGCCGGAGGTGAACAACAGCGCCGCGTCTTTGTCGTGCAGGTCGGCGAGCTCGGCTTCGAGTTGCAGGTGGTGGTGGTTGGTGCCGGCGATGTTGCGGGTCCCGCCGGCGCCGGCGCCGCAGCGGTCGAGCGCCTCATGCATCGCCGCAGCGACGGCGGGGTGCTGACCCATGCCGAGATAATCATTCGAGCACCATACCGTCACCTCGCGGCTGCCGCCGTCGCGGTGAAAAGCGGCGAGTGGAAATCGCCCCGCCCGCCGCTCGAGATCGGCAAAGATGCGGTAATTGCCCTCGCGGCGCAGCCGGTCCAGTTGCTCGCGAAAGAATGTCTCGTAATTCACCGCGGCCTCCTGTCGCGCCTGGCGACCTCGCATTTATCTTCGCAAATGTTGACCATCGGTTGCAGGCGCGCTGCCTTTTACGAATTATCCGGCGCTGAGCGTCAACGTCGCGACCGTGACGTGCGGCCAAAGCACGCCGTTGAAGATCAGGATCACGACCTGGGAATACTGCAGCTGAAGAAACGTCGCGTGCTCCCAGAAGGGCTCGAGCTCCAAAATCGGCTTGGCCGGCTGGCCGGGGCCATGGTGCAGCGGTATTCGAGGATGTAGACCCGGGATCCGCACCCATTCGATCCAAAACGTCGCGCTCGCCGACGAGACGAAGGCGTTGGGGGTGGTGGGATTGTCAGGATCGGCCGGATTGGCGATCCCCAGGAAGGGGATGTTCTCGATCCCGCTGCCGACGCCGTCTGTCGAGAGATTGATCGTGATCGTACCGAGGATCTCCTGGCCGGCAATCGCAGCTCTCAACACTGAGTTGGGATCATTGATAAATCCCTGGAATGACGCGGGATATGGTCCGTTGCTCTGCGAGCCCGCAACATCGTTAGCGATGTCGACCTCTGGAACCACGTGCTCGAGGCCGTCTCCGGCGGGCGGTGGGATGTCGACCGGCTGGATGCCCAAGCCGAGCGCCCCGGCCGGCGGATTGAACACCGGAAGCCCGGCAATCGGGTAGATGGGCGGGATCAGCGGTGGCCCCAGGGTCGGCTGGGTACCCGGGTTCGGCCCCTGCATCAGCACCGAAACGCCGTGCGGGATGCTGGCCATCCGCACGATGCTGGCCGGGTTTTCGGGCACCTCGCTCGCAGGCACGCTCATGAACAACCCGGGCTCGATATGCAGCGCCTGGCCGGCGGTCGAGAACGGCGGTGGATCGGCGTCGGTGACCCGCTGCAGATAATGCAGGCCGTACAGGTTGAGGTCGGCCTGATTTGCCACCCCGCGGTTTGGCACCACGCCCGGTATCACGCGGAAATCGAGTGTCTCCTTTGTCAGGTTGAGTTCGAGAAATCGCCTGATCGAGCTGTTTTCCGGCGGTTGGGTATTGTCGGGCCGCCAGATCGAGTTGAAACCGTTGCCGCTCCAGCTGCCCGTCAAAAACGCGAGCGGTCCGAGCTGCAACGCCGTCGTGAGCGGTCCCTGCTGGAATCGGGGCGGCCCCGAGCGACCCCGATGCTCACGCGCGTGCGCATGAATGATTGAGGACATGGTAAATCTCCTCGTCGATTCGGTTATGGCGGGTGTCTTATTGGATGAATGCATCCCGACGGCGTTCCGGGATGCATTCCTTTGCTTTATTGATCTCCGGTTCCTTGGGTGTGTGACAGTTGCCAGCGGCATATTTGCTGCGAGCAGACCAATCATCGCCCGGCATCGGGCAATCGCATGTGATCCTGGTCACATCGACAAGC
>DATJLK010000095.1:0-10132 GCA_035509615.1 Allostellaceae bacterium
CCGGGTCAGGTGCGCGAATTTCGACTGGCCCCACAGCATGCCGCGCAGCACCTTGTTTTGCGCGGCGAGCTGCGTGTTGTACGCCTTGGCCGCCGCATTGGCGCGCTGATACCCGGCGAGCTGTTGGGCCAGACCGTCATAGTCTTGACGCGGCACGCTGTTTTCGTCTTCGAAGACGATTTGCCGAAACGAGCGGCCTTGGCGCGTGAGATATGCAAGCAGCGTATCGAGCGCCTTGATCCGCGCCGGCCCATCGAACTGCGCCAGTAATTTGCGCTCTTGCGTATCCATCGCCCGTCACCCGTACCAAGGATTTTTGCGTGCTCGGCGCTTCAACTCCGGCCGCATCGGATCGTCGTAGTATGGCGGAAATATTGCTGGGATCGGATCGTTCTGCCCGGCAATCCAGATAAATCCCTGTCCGTCAGGGATTGAGTGCAATTCTTGCGGAGGCAAATTTCGTCTTATATGAAACCCTTGACCCGAAGAAAGGCCGATGCCGCCAGGGTTGATATTCAATCCTACATTCGGTTGCCGAATGGTCAGATCGCCCGACCGCTTGCTAAAATACTCCGCGGTGAAATCGTCGTTTGCGCCTCCGACGAGGATTACGGCGCCGGCGTTCCCGAAAAACGCCTCCCACCCGTCGCCATAATGCTCTTTCAAGGTCGCAAGACTCTGTACAACTAAAACAAGCTGTATTTTGCAGCCCGCAACCAAACCGATTGAGCTTTCGACCAGCGGCACCCGACCCATAGACGAAAACTCGTTCAAATAAAGACAGACCGGAATCGGATGCGGTGCAAGAAGAGGCTGGAGCAATGCCGTCGTGAACAACCGCAGATATGGCGCAAACGTTTTCACGAGATCGTGCGGCACCCCGTAGTAAAGCGTGGACGGCACTTGGCCGAGCTGCGCTAAATCTATTCCCGGCGATTTCTCGTCTTCGGCGACTGCCGAGGACAGAACCCATCTTGTATAGGCTGCTCCGGTTGCAATCACGTCGCGGATGCCGTCGCTAAACTCGCCGGCAAAATCGCCGAGCAGGCTGCAAATCTGCGGATCGCCTTCGGCCATGATCCGCGCGACGCGGGCGCGCAGCAGCTTTTCACGTTCGGTCGCCGCCAGTCTGACCCGCAGCAAGGACGGATCGCGCTGCTCGCGCTCCGCTTCTTTCAGCTCCTGCTTGAGCAGCCCGCCGTAAAGCTCCTGGCTTTTTAATGGGAAGAATGGATTGCGGTCATTCTCCGCCGGGATCAGCGCTTCGACCAGCGCGCACACATGTTCGAAACAGAGCGGATGATTGGGATCAAGATCGCTGCCGCTGAGCAGGTTCACCCGGTCGCTGCGCAAATCCTCGTAGCCGGAGGCCATAGCGTCGGTTGTTATTTAAACAACGGGAGAGAAGAACAAACACGGAAACCTCCTTCTCCCTAAAGAGTCTCTGAAACGTCTGTGATGATTATAGACGCTGGTCCATTCAGGGACGTATTTAGTGGACGGAAAATCCGGGTTGCGGACCGTAGCCTTCCCCAGTCTCCAAACCGTTCGATTTGGGGATGGTTATTCCGAACCTCATGATCTCATTCGCATATCCGCCGGACGCGGCCTTAGCGTTGTTTAGACAACAACCGACGCTATGTCCTCAGACAGTTCTCAATTGTAGAGGTACCTTTTCACCTAAGCGCCGATTGCGGTCACCGGTGACCTTTCTTGCATGGTCTCGGCTCGGTCCTTCCGAGCAATCCTCGTTCATCGATTCGCAGCATCAGTGGTCACGTTGCGGTTTCGGGCTTCCACTCGCTCCCGTTGCTATAAGTGATAGCGATGCTCCGTTGGCGGGACCGGCGGCTCGGCGTAAGCGGGATGTGCACGCGATCGTTCGAGGGGGAAGAGAATGGCGAAAGTCGTCTTTGTCGCACTCTTTTTGCTGATGGGGATCGGTGCCGCTTCGGCCGGACCATCGGCGACCGTATTTCTGCAGGATCTAACCTGGACCGAACTGCGCGCCGATATCCAATCGGGCAAGACGACGATCCTCATCCCGATCGGCGGCACGGAACAGAGTGGTCCGCAAATGGCGGTCGGCAAGCACAATGTGCGGGCGGAGTTGCTCGCCGAGAAAATTGCGCAGGTCCTCGGTAACGCGCTCGTGGCACCCGTCATCGCCTATGTCCCCGAGGGTGATGTCGATCATCCCACCGGCGATCTGAGATTCCCCGGCACGATCAGCGTGCCGGTCGGCGCCTTCGAAGAAGTGCTCGAAGGCGCGGCGCACAGCTTCAAGCTCGCCGGTTTCCGTAACATCCTGTTTCTCGGCGATTGCGGCGTCTACCGGCATTACCTGCCGATAGTGGCGGCGCGGCTCAACCGGGAATGGGCCCGGACGCCGGTGCGGGCGCACGTGATCGACGAATACTACCGCGCCAGCGAAATCGAGTTCGCGCAAATGCTCAAGGAAAAAGGCTACAACCCAGGGGAGCATGCCGGATTACTCGATACAACGTTGATGATGGGGGTCGACCCGGCCATGGTTCGTTCGGACATGCTGGACAAAACCAAGCCGGGTGACGGCGTGCGCGGCGATCCGGCCGGGGCGAACGTGGCGCTCGGCAGGCAGGGCGTCGAACTCGTCGTGACCCATACCGTTGCCGCGATCAAGAAGATAACCGCCGCGGATAACGACAGGGGCTCTTCCGCGCGCGGGAGCTGACCTTCGAGCGGTTTTGTCGTCCCCGCTTCCTTCACCGATCCCGCGGGTCACTCGGATGTGGGGGCCGCGGTCGTTCCGGACGCGGCACCGTTCGCCGGCGCCGACTGATCCGCAAGTGTTTTTATCGGCGGATCGAGCGGTAGCCCCGTCTCGAGCGCCGGTCCGCTCGCGCCGTCTGCCGCCGCACTGGCCCCGAAACATGCCAACGGCACCGAGAGCAGGACAGCGGCCACGCCGATGCGGTTCGGCATGACTCCTCGGACCGCATCGGGTTTCACTGCCCTATAGCGAGGATAGCCGCTGGCGGAATCGGGCGGAGTTCATTAATGGCCACGCCGAGATCGTCGCCTTTCTACCCGTAAAGGGGTCACGACAAGAGCTGTACGTAGCTGTACGACACAGAAGAACGGATGGGCAACTTGTCGTCAAGATACCATCCGCCCCATGCGATTGGCTCGCAGCCGCCGGCGATCAACCCCGGAATGGGCAGAGACAGCCGGCTGTTGCGTGCCGGCAGGCCGATGACAGCCAAGATGGATGGCTAAATTCGACATAGCCAACACAGATCGGCTTTGCCGTTCTTGACCCCGCGATCTACGGTTGGCCAAATTCGGTATACCCATCGTGGCTCCCCGCCATGAAAGTCGCCCGCATCTATCTTCGCGTCAGCACTAACGAACAAGACCTCGCTCGCCAGGCCGAGATCGAGCAGAGCACTCGGTCTTCGGGCTACTACATCGCCGGCGTCTACCGTGAGAAGGCATCGGGTGCCCGCGCCGACCGCCCCGAACTCCTCAGAATGATCGCCGATTTGCAGCCAGGCGAAGCGGTCATCGCAGAGAGAATTGATCGCATCAGCCGGCTCCCCTTGGCCGAGGCTGAGAGGCTGGTGGGCTCGATCCGGAGCAAGGGAGCAAGGCTGGCCGTGCCGGGTCTGGTCGATCTGTCCGATTTCGCGACCGAGGCTGACGGCGTCGCCAGGATCGTGCTGGAATCGGTGCAGGAGCTGCTGCTCAAGCTGGCCCTGCAAATGGCGCGCGATGACTATGAGACACGCCGCGAGCGACAGCGTCAGGGTGTGCAACTTGCCAAAGCCGCGGGCAAATACCCGGGGCGTATCCCCGATGCCGCCACCCATCAGCGCATCATCGCGCTGCGCAGCGCAGGTCAGTCGATCAAGCTACCGCCGAACTGGCCGGGTGCAGTGAAAGCCAAGTGAAGCGGGTATGGGCCATCCATCTCAACCAGGTGTCCGGAGACTGAGCTTGTCGCGCCGTCCCCTGCTCAAAGCCGACGGGTGGTCCGCCCTTGTCGACATGCCGACGGAGGAGGAGAGCCTGATCCGGCACTGCACGCTCGGTCGTGCCGAGATGGATCTGATCCAGGCCAAGCGGACCCCGCACAACCGCCTCGGCCTAGCCATTCAGCTCTGCTTTTTACGCCATCTCGGTCGGGCGATCCTTTTTGGTGAGACGCCTCCGGCACCGATGGTTGCCTTCCTCGCCCAACAGATCGGCATCGACCCGAGGGCATTGGCCGAATATGGCCGGCGCGACACGAACCGGCGCGAGCATGCGATCGAGGCGCAGCGGCATCTCGGCCTGCACTCGCCCGCTCGTGAGGACAGGCGGGCGGCACTGGGTGAGGCGCTCGCGGCTGCCGCCGCGTCCGACAAGGGAATGCCGATCGCCGAAGCGATCATCGCCGCCTTCCGGGCAGCCAAGTCGGTGCTTCCGGCGACCGATACGCTCGACCGGATCGGTCGTGCCGCACGGGTCGTCGCGCGCCGGCGGATGGAGGCAGCGCTGCTCGACGGCTTCTCCTCCGAGGAACTGGCCACATTCGACGGGCTGCTCGGCGTCGATCCCGCCATCCGGCAGACCCGTTTCGCCTGGTTGCGGGCCTTTCCCGAGGCGCCGAGTGAGAAGAACCTGCTCGCTCTGCTCGATCGGCTGAGCTTCGTACGGTCGTTTGGCCTTGATCCGCAGTGCCGCGGGCGCATCCATCCGGACCGTTGGGCCCAGCTGGTGCGCGAGGGCGCGGTGACGCCGAGTTGGCTGGCCGAAGACTTCAACCCTCGCCGCCGGCACGCGCTGATCGCGGCGCAGCTGATCGAGCTGACCGGCAAGCTGACCGATGCCGCGATCACCATGTTCTGCCGGCTGATCGCCCTCCTGTTCACCAAGTCCAAGGCCCGACAGGATCGGCGCCACCTGGACGCCCGCAAGGAGACAGGTCGGCTGCTGCGCATGTTCGGCGACACGCTGCATGCGCTCGCCGAGGCCAATGAAACGGGCGAGGACGCGTTCGACGTGCTCGATCGCGAGATCGGCTGGCCCCGCTTGGTTCAGGCCCAGGCGGATGTCGAGGCATTGGCCACGACCGCCGAGGCCGATCCGCTGCTCGGCGCCGCCGAGCGTTATTCCCGGGTCCGCCGCTATGCGCCCGCGCTGCTCGAGGCCTTCACTTTTCGGTCTACCCGGGTCCGCGATCCCCTCCTGACGGCGATCGAGCTCTTGCGCCAGCTCAATCGGGACGATCGTCGGGCATTGCCGGCCAAAGTGCCGGTCGGCCATCTCAAGGAGAAGGTCCGAAAACTGATCGCTGCTGGCGGCAAGCGGGACCGGCGTCTCTGGGAAATCGCTACCCTCGCCGTGCTGCGCGAGCGCCTGCGCTTGGGCGACGTCTGGGTCGAGGGTGGTCAGGCCTTCCGCCCTCTGGACGCTCAGCTGATGCCGCGCCTGACCTTCGAGGCACGCAAGCAGGAGGGCGATCTGCGGCTCGGCGTTCCGCGCGACGCCGATGCCTGGATAGCCGAGAAACAGCAGGAATTGGACTTCAAACTCAAGCAACTGAGCTACCGCGCCCGGATCGGAAAGCTGGCCGGGGTCCGCTTGGTCGACGGCGTCCTGACTATCGCGAAACACCGTACCAAAGTGCCAAAGGCGAAGGTCGACGCAGCAAAACGGCTGATCCTCGACCGACTGCCGCAAATCGACATCACCGATCTTCTGGCCGAGATCGACGCCTGGACCGGCTTCGCCCGTTGGTTCACCCATCTGCGCACCGGCGACGGGGTCCGCCTCGCCCCGGCACTGCTCGCGGCGATTCTCGGCGACGCCACCAATCTCGGCGCCAAGCGCATGGCCGACGCCTCGACCGGGGTCAGCGAGCGACAGATCATCTGGGCTCGGCTGTTCCACATCCGGCCGGAGACCTACAAATCGGCCCTGGCCGTGGTCATCAATGCCCATCTGGCGCATCCTCACGCCAAACTCTGGGGCAACGGCACGACCTCCTCCTCAGACGGCCAGTTCTTCCGAGCCGCCGCCCGGGGCGCCAAGCGCAGCACGGTCAACGCTCATTACAGCGGCGATCCCGGGAGCAAGTTTTACACCTGGGTTTCCGACCCGCACGGCCACTTCCACATCCTGCCGATGGGCGCCACCGAGGAGGAAGCCGTCTACGTGCTGGACGGGCTCTACGGACATGAGAGCCGGATCGAAATCGACGAGCATTACGTCGACACCGGCGGCGCCAGCGATCACGTCTTCAGCCTGTTCGCGTTGGGCGGAAAGCGTGTCGCGCCGCGGCTGCGCGACCTCAAGGACTGGCGTCTGCACGCCTTCGAGGGCGTCGATGCCTATCCGATCCTCAAGCACCACATCGGCGAGCGCGTCGATGCCGCCGCAATCCGCGAGGGCTGGGACGAGGCGTTGCGGATCGGCATCTCGATCGAGGACCGCGTCCTCGCCCCCTCGACTGTCCTCAAGAAGCTCGCCGCCCTGCCGAGGACGAACGTGGTATCGCGCGCGCTACGCGAGATCGGCCGGATCGAGCGGACCCTGTTTATGATCGAGTGGTATTCAAGCCCGGAACTGCGCGATCGCTGCAGGGTTGGGCTGAACAAGGGCGAAGCCGGCAACAAGCTGGCCCGGGCGGTGTTCTCCCACGAACGCGGCGAAATCCGCGATGGCTCCTTTGAGGGCCAGGCTTTCCGCGCCTCCGGCCTCAACCTGGTGGTCAGTGCCATCGTCTTGTGGAACACCGCCTATCTCTCGCGTGCCGTCGAGAGCTTGCGGGCAGAGGGGCACGAGCTGCCTGATGATCTGATCCGCCACATCTCGCCGCAGATCTGGGAGCACATAAACCTCACCGGCATCTATGATTGGGGGCGCGAACCCCAGCCCACGGGCACCTTCCGGCCGCTTCGCACCGCCAAAGAAAAATTCATCGCGGCCGCCTGATCCGCAGAACCGTTTGTTTCTGCTATGTTCTATAATGTCGTACAGCTGCGCACAGCTCTTGTCGTGACCCCGAGCCGATTAAGAGCGCCGAGCAGCAGTCCATTGTGATGTTGCACCGAACGCGCGATCTTCTGGTGCGACAACGCACCATGCTGGTCAACGCACTGCGTGGCCATCTTGGAGAGTTTGGCGTGATCGGGGTTAAAGGCATCTCGCGGCTGCCCGACCTGTTGACCACGGCCACCTCCTCTCCGGTGTGCGAATTGCCTGATCTGGCGCGCGAGTGCATCGAAATGTTGCTCGTGCAGATACAAGACCTGCAGCGCCGGGTCAGTATGGTCGAGCACACAATCACCGAGTGGCATCGCCGAAGCGAGATCAGTCGCCGGCTGGAAACCATACCCGGCGTAGGCGTGATCTCGGCAAGTGCAATTGCAGCCCTGGTCCCGGATGCCGGCAACTTCCGCTCAGCGCGTCAGTTCGCTGCCTGGATCGGCTTGGTCCCACGCTTGAGCGGCACCGGCGGGAAAGTGAAGCTTGGCGGGATCTCGAAGGCCGGCGATCGGTATCTGCGCCGACTGCTGACACTCGGGGCCACCAGTCTTGTGCGTTACGCCCGCCATAGCCCGCAAAAATGGACATGGATTGCTGCCCTGCTGGCGCGGCGTCCGACGCGCGTGGTGATCACCGCCGTAGCCAACAAGATCGCTCGCATCGTCTGGGCGGTGCTCAGCCATGGCGACAGTTTCCGCCGACCTCAAGCTGCTGCGGCATAGGCAAGAAGGCAACCGGCGGAAAGGAGGGTCGCCACGAATTGGTAAGGGCGACGATGACGTGATGACAACGGTCGAGACCGGAGCCAGGAGAACCCGGCTAGTGTGCCGCACTTGGAGTGTGAAAAATTGTATGGGACCTGGTTTGCGGACTTCATCAGGGCCAGCGGCCGTGGGTGCCGCATTCAAAGGCCGGACACACGACTGCATCCCGACCAATGCCAGATCGTCAGAAAAGTCCTTGCCATGCGGGCGCCGACCACACACACGCTAAGCCGCCTGCGGGAGGAACGCGGCACGAACATCGCGGAGCGGCCGGAAGCCCACCTCTGGCCTGTCGGTGGACCAGACGTAATCGCCCGTCAGCGCAATGTGCTCCCAGCCGAGCGGGGCGATGCCGGCCCGACTGACCTCGTGGTAGACCGTCGATCGCCCAAGCCCGAGTTGTTTTGCAGCGGCGGTTGGCGACAAGCCTGCTCTCACCAGGCTGAGCGCGGCGGTGATTTTGTCGGCATCGAGGGGGAGGCGTCCCGGATGCTTTCCCTTCACGCGGGCAGCAGCGATTCCGTCCTTTGTCCGCTCGGCGATCAGGCGCCGCTCGAAATGCGCGATCGCGCCGAAAACGTGGAACACCAACTCACCCGCTGCCGAATTGGTGTCGATCCGCTCCTCCAAGCTGAGCAGCGCAACGCCGCGTTCCTTGAGCATCGCGACCGTGGTTAGCAATTCGCCGAGCGAGCGACCGAGCCGGTCGAGACGCAAGACCGCGAGCGTGTCGCCGTCGCGCGCGTAGGCGAGCAGGGCTTCGAGGCCCGGCCGCTCCATCGTCTTGCCGGAACGGACATCGTTGAACACCTTAATGGCGCCGGCTTCGGTGAGCCGCATGGTCTGGCCGGCGACATCGTGATCACCGGTCGCATGGCTCGCCCACACATCGCCGCTCACCTGGGAGCATGTATGGACGGCCCCTGCAGTGCGAGGTGTTGCAGGTGTGATTCCTTGCGATCGGCTGCATCCATGTATCCGGCCTATTTGTACGACCGCACAGGCCGCTGGCCATGATGAAGTCCGCGAACGAGGTCCCAAACACATACAACGCGCGCGCGAGCGCAATGCTCCCAGGGGTTTTTCCCGTTCCCGGATCGACCGGTTCGTCATCACTCCTCAGCACCTCACATCAGCTCGGTCACGCTCCGGCGCTCCCGAGATCTCGATCAGGCTGCGACGGTTGCCGCATAGGGCTGTTGTTTGACCGACACGGCCCAAATGATCCGTGCCGTCTTGTTGGCGAGTGCCACTGTCGCCACTCTGGTTGGCTTGCGGCCGAGCAGGCGCTGCGCCCAGTCATGGCTCGGACTGCTGGCGGCGCGGGCGAAGCGGATTACCGCTGTGGCTCCGGTGACCAGAAGCCGGCGTAGATAACGATCGCCCTGCTTGCTGATGCCGCCAAGCCGTTCTTTGCCGCCGCTGCTTTTGGGTTGCGGGGTGAGGCCCAGCCACGCCGCGAACTGCCGTCCTGAGCCGAACCGCATCATGTCTGGCACCGCCGCCGCGATCGCGCTCGCAATAATGGGACCGACGCCGGGAATGGTCATCAGGCGCCGACCCTCCTTGCTTGCACGCGTCGCTTCGACAATCCGCTTGTCAATCTTTGCGATCTGGCCCTCGAGCGTTCTGAGTTGATCAATCAGCGTGTGCAGCATGACCCGCGCGACCTCCGGTAGACCATCTTGGACTGCATGCAGCTGCTCGATCAGAGCCGGCACCTTCTTTGCACCGCCGGCGCCCACGATCCCGAACTCGCCGAGGTGGCCGCGCAACGCGTTGATCAGCATCGTGCGCTGGCGGACCAGCAGGTCGCGAACTTTGTGCAGCATCAACGCAGATTGCTGTTCGGCCGTCTTGATCGCAACGAAACGCATCGTCGGGCGGGTAACTGCCTCGGCAATTGCGGCCGCATCAGCAGCGTCGGTCTTGCCCCGCTTCACGTACGGCTTGACGTACCCGGCAGGCATCAGCCTTACCTCATGCCCGAGCTTCGCGATCTCCCGCGCCCAATGGTGTGAACTCGCACACGCCTCAATGCCGACCAGACAAGGCGCGAGATCGGCGAAGAACTTGTACAGCTCCGAGCGGCGCAATTGACGGCGCACCAGGACATTGCCATTGGCGTCGACCCCGTGCACCTGGAACACGTTTTTGGCCAAATCGAGGCCGATTGTCGTAATCTTGCTCACGGACGGCTCCTCTCGTTGTGGCGGCACGACCGACCACGTTAGGGCACCTCGAGGCCGGAAGCAGGGGCCGTCCACCCCAACACATCACATCAGCCCGCTCACATCAGCCCGCTCACCGGCGACGAATTCTGCATCTCCGGCGACATCCTCGAACGGTGGTGC
>DATJLK010000096.1:0-15079 GCA_035509615.1 Allostellaceae bacterium
GACGAGCTACACCTACAGCGCCTACCTGCAGGACGAATGGAAGGCGCTGCCAAAGGTTACCGTCAATTATGGGGCTAGGTTCGACGTCGTGAACGGTTATACGATGGGCAGTCAGCTGAGCCCGCGCCTGAACATGGTGTGGCAGGCGACGCCGACGACAATTTTTCACGCCGGCTACGCCCGCTACTTCACGCCACCACCGCAGGAACTGGTCTCGACGACAAATCTCGCGCCCTTTGAGAACACCTCTGGGGCGCCGGCATCCGCGCAGAATTCGCCAATCCAGAACGAAAGTGCGAATTATCTCGACCTCGGCGTCAAACAGCAGGCGCTCCCCGGCCTCACCGTAGGCCTCGACGGTTACTACAAATTCGCGAACAATCTGCTCGACGAAGGGCAGTTTGGTGCGCCGATCATTCTGACGCCGTTCAACTACAAGATCGGCATCAACAAGGGCGTGGAGCTGACGACCGATTACACACTTGGCCGCTTCGACTTTTATGGCAATCTGGCGATCGCCAACCAAGTGGCAAAGGGTATCGAATCGGCCCAATTCAATTTCAGCCCGTCCGATCTCGAATCGGCCGATGGCGGGCTCGTCAACACCGACCACAGCCAGCTCAAAACCGAATCCGCCGGTGCAGCCTATCTGTGGCGTGGCACGCGCTTTAGCATCGATATGATCGCGGGATCCGGCCTACGCACTGCATCCGGCGACCTCACCTACAATGGTGCAACGGTGCCGTCGTATCAGCAGGTGAACCTCGGTATCTCACATATCTTCCCAGCGAATTGGGGTGGCCCCGTTACCGTCCGCCTTGCCGTCATCAACCTTCTCGACAAGATCTACTTGCTGCGCAGCATGACCGGCGTTGGGGAATTCTCCAACCAGTATGGACCCCGCCAATCGGTTTATCTTGGCGTCAAAAAGGAGTTTTGATCGTATCCGCGATGGCATGTGCTGAACTCGAATCTGGCGCTCGCAAGCGAGAGACGGTCGCGTTGCCGCTGCCATTTCCGCGAAACTGCCACGATGCTCGCCGCGGCTGGGATACTGTCGATCTGGGCTGGGGCTTGGCTCCGGTGCAGATCCGCTACCGCCCCTATCGGAACCGCCGCTGAGGCCCGCCCGTGAACACCTCCCCTGTCAGCCTGTCGGTCGTCGGCCTGTTCATGCATGCCGATATTGTCGTTAAAGGCGTACTGCTGTTGCTGCTGGCGGCCTCGGTGTGGAGTTGGGCGGTGATCATCGACAAGCTGTGGCGCCTTACCGCAGCGAGCCGGGCGGCCCGGAGGCACGAGGCACAAGTTGCCGCAGCCGGCGCGGCATCCGATCTGATCGCCTCGTCAGAGCGGCGTCGCGACGGTGCCGATCCGGCCGCGGCGATCTTGTCTGCCGGCCTAGGCGAAAGCGCTGAGACGGTGTCGGTGTGGCCGGTTCCGGAAAGCTTGAACGAGCGGCGCGAGCGCATCGAGCGAGCGATGCGGCTGGCGCTCAACGCTGAGTTGCGCCGTCTTGAGGCCCGTCTGCCGTTTCTCGCAACTTTGGGCTCGGCAGCGCCTTTTATCGGCCTCTTCGGCACAGTCTGGGGAATCATGCACAGCTTTACCGGGATTGCTGCCGCCAACAATACCAGCCTCGCGGTGGTCGCCCCCGGCATCGCTGAAGCCTTGTTTGCGACCGCGATGGGTCTCGCCGCGGCGATCCCGGCGGTCGTCGCCTACAACAAGATCACCGTCGACCTCGGCCGCTTCGCCGGACGCATGAACGGTTTGATCGGGCGCTCGAGCATGATCCTCGCGCGCGGCCCGTCGGAGCGCTGACCTGTGGCGATGTCATCGCGGCCGGCCGGCGATCGCTCCGAGGAGAATTACCGGCCTATGGCCGAGATCAACGTGACACCGATGGTCGACGTCATGCTGGTGCTGCTGGTGATCTTCATGGTCACGGCGCCATTGCTGATGGTGGGTGTTCCGCTCAATCTGCCCAAAACGCAGGCGCCGGCGATCACCGAGCAAAAGGAGCCGATCATCCTGAGCCTCGACCGCGGCGGCGAAGTTTTCATCGGCGACGAAAAGGTGGCGGCGAGCGATCTCGAACCCCGCCTCGCGACCCTTGCTGCCGAGGACCCCAAGCGTGTCGTCTTTGTCCGCGGCGACAAGACGATCACCTACGCGCAGCTGATGGATATGCTAAGCGAGGTCAATCGCGCCGGTTTCACCAAGGTGTCGCTGGTCGCCGAGGCGTCCGGGTCGAAGTGACCGGGTTCAGGTTGCCGCTGGCGCTGTCTCTGGCGGCGCATGCGATCGTCCTGGCGTTGCTGTTGTTGCTGCCGGCCCCGGCGCCGCCAGCGGCGCCACCGCTTGCCAATAATGGAATCGAAGTCGCCTTCGCGCCGTCCTTGCCGCAGCCCGCGACGACGCCCACATCACAGCCGGTCAAAGCCGAACCGGTGCCACCGTCTCCGCCGCCACCGACCGAACCTCCCCCGCCACCGCAGCTGCCCCCGCCACCAGCAGCCGCCATCGAGCGGCCACCGCCGGCGCCTGAGGCGTCGGTCGTTATGCCTGAACCCCTGCCATTACCGCCACCGCCCAAGCCGCCGGTCCCGCCGCGCCGGGAAGTGGTTCGCCGTACTGAACGGCCAGTGCAACGCCTCGAAAGACCGCACCCGGCATTCGCCAGCGTTCCACCGCCGTCGGTCGAGCCCGCTCTACCCGCCGTACCTTACCGCCAGCAGACGATTGCTCCGGCGCGACAGGCTGCGCTGGCACCGGCGCGGACCCGCCCGCCTGCGCCGGTAAGCCCGGGTTACGCGACGCTCCTCGGCGAGTGGATGAACAGCCACAAACGCTATCCCGAGAGTGCCCGCGAGCACGGAGAGCAGGGCCGCGCTGTGCTTCACTTCGTAGTCGAGCGCAGCGGCCGGGTGACCGAGTTCGCGGTGATCAAAAGCTCCGGTTATCCCGATCTCGATGCCGGGATCGAGGAGATGATGCGCGGCGCGACCTTGCCGCCGTTTCCGGCCGACATGCCACAATCGAGTATCAGCGTCTCGCTGTCGATTCGCTTCAGCCTGGAGCAATAATCGGGCTGCCTCGCCGACCGCGACGATTCGCTACAGATTGGCCTCGATCGTGGCGCCGGGCTCGACATAGGCTCGGTCCCAGGATGACCACTCGCCGGCAACAGGCTGATCAGGATTGCGATCGCGCCGCCAGCAAATCTCGTCCCCGGGCGGCACATCGATGATTTTGGTGGCGTTGTTCGGCAAGGTGAATTCGAGTGTCGACACATAACCGGATCCGCGCGAGGAACAATCCGGGTTCGACGTGATCACCGCCTCGACATTGGTCGGGCCAAAATCCGGATTGTTGAGCAGAAGGGTTCCCGATGGCGGTGGTTGCTGCGACCGTGGTGCGCATGCGGTGATGCCGAACAGCACGATAGCCAACAAGATCGATCGCACGGACTTGCTCTTTCGGCCGGCGGGACCGCGGCAGGGCGAGTGCGGGGGAAAAACCCGCACCCGAACCGGCACCCGCTCTCGCGTCAGGTTTGATCAAATTGCGCCTGCTTCTACCGTAAGGCGGGCGGGTGCACAATTCACCCCGAACGCACTTTGCATGACCGGCGGCACTTACCTGCCGCCGAGATATTCCCGCGTCCATTGCTGGTAATCGTCGGCGCGGGTCACGCGCCGCATCAATTCGGGCGGGGCGATGTTTTTGAGGTCGCGCGGCGCCACACCTTCGCGCAACGCCTTCAACGTATCATAGACCGCCTGCACCGCCGCCGAGAATGGGGCGTGCGTCTGCAATGCCACGCGGACGCGATGCGCCGCCAGCCATTCGAGATCGCCGAGCTGCCCACTGCCGCCGCCAAGAATGAGCGGAATCTTGATTGCCGACGATACGATCTCGACCGCCTCGACGGTGACGCCGCCGGCGAGAAATACCGCGTCGACCCCCGCCGCTTCGTAGGCTTTGGCCCGCTTGACGGCCTCGTCGACATTGGCGATTGCGAGCGCGCTGGTGCGGCCGGCAATGACGAGGTTCTTGTCCTGGCGCGCCGAAAGGGCCGCCTTCATCTTGCCAACGCCCTCCTCGACTGAACTCAAGCTCGGTTTGCCATCGGTACCATAGGGCCGCGGCAATACCGTATCTTCGATCGACATCGCGCAGATGCCTGCGGTCTCGAGCTCCTCGACGGTACGGCGCACATTGAGCGCATTGCCGTAGCCATGATCTGCATCGACCAGCAGCGCCAGATTGCCGGCGCGGCAGATGCGGTTTGCTTGGTCGGCAAATTCGGTCAGGGTCAGGATCACAAGATCGGGAGCACCCAACACCGACATCGAACCGATCGATCCCGAGAACATCCCGACCTCGAAGCCGAGATCCTCGGCGATGCGCGCCGATATTGCGTCGTAGACGGAGCCCGGATGCACGCAGCGGTTCCCGGCCAGGATCGCGCGAAAGCGCTCGCGCCGCTCGGTCCAATTCATGATGCTGTTCCTCGCATGATTTGCGGTCAGAAATCTGGGCTTTGCTGTTCTTCGGTTGCCCAAGGCAAGCTTATCATGGGCGCGTCGGGGTAATGGAGAGATCAAATCATGGAAAAGCGCATTGCGGTTGTCGGCGTCGGTGCGCCCGTCGCTGAGCCAGGATATGTAAGGCCGGCGTACCGAGATCGATTTGATCAACGAGGTGATCGCCGCTGAGGAGGCCGAGGCTGGTTTGCCCGCGCCGACCCATACAAGCTGGTCACCGTGGTCAAGGTGATCGAACACAGCAAGCGCGCCGCCGCACCTGCAGGCCTTTACCTTATCTAAGACCCTAAGTACCCCCTATCGCTATGGCCGGCGCTGGTTGCGCCGCCGCAGCACCCGGTACCATAGCGCCACCGCCAACAGCCCGAGCAGGCCGCTGATCACGACGATTGGCGGCACCCGGCTTTGCTGCGGTCGCTGGGCCTGACCGCCGACGCGGATCGTCACCCGCGCGACCTCGGTCTTGGTGCGCGCTTCGACAGTCCACAACCCATCGCGATCGGCCGAAAAGACGAATCTCCCATCGGCATCGGTGCGCCCGGTTTCGACCGGCGTCTGCTGCTCACCCGGCGCAAAGACACGGACCTCGGCATCCGCCATCTGCTTGCCGTCGGCGGTTGCGAATTGCGCAGTCACCTCGTGGGTGGTGAAAAGGTCGAAGGCGCCGGCCGGCGATTCGATCACGACAAGCCCGCACAGTGTCAGCAGCGCAACAATCGCGACGCGCAAGAGCGCTAGGACACGGCGGTGGAAAGCGGACATTTCCTTAAAATAGCATTCGTTCGTAGGCAAATCATCGGCTCTCGTAACACCTTTCTTGCCGAGATAAATGGCGGCGTGGCACAAGCCCGCGGACGGAGGGCAGATGCCGAATTTTGCGATCGAACGACGCTGTGCGGGGATCGTGTGCGGTATCGACGAGGCCGGGCGCGGGCCGCTCGCCGGGCCGGTCGTCGCGGCCGCGGTGATCCTCGACCAAAGGCGTTTCCCGCGCTCGCTGCGTGAGCGGCTCGACGATTCAAAGCTCTTGACAATCGAGGAGCGCGAGGCCTGCTGGCGCGCGCTCGGCCGCTGCGTCGAGCGCGGTGTTGCCCATATCGGCATCGGGGCGGCGAGTGCCCGCGAAATCGATACGATCAACATCTTGCGCGCGGCATTACAAGCGATGGCGCGGGCGGTCGCCGCGCTCAGGATATCGCCTGAGCTCGCACTGGTCGACGGCAACATGCCGCCGCCGCTAGCCTGCCCGGTGCAGACCGTGGTCGGCGGCGATGGGCTGAGCTTTTCGATTGCCGCGGCTTCGGTCGTCGCCAAGGTTACCCGTGACCGCGCGATGCGTGCATTGGCGCGGCACTACCCAGGCTACGGCTGGGAAACCAATGTTGGCTACGCGACGCGCGAACATGGGGCAGCAATCACGCGGCTCGGCCCGACACCGCATCATCGCCGGTCGTTCGCGCCGGTGCGGCTGGCGTTGGCCGGAGAATTGCCGCTGCTCGAGGCGCTATCGTGAGGGTGCATTGCCAAAGCCGAGAGCGCATGGCGCGCGACCTTTTTCATCAGGGTCGGCAGGGCGTGCTGGGCAAGGTTATCGATCGGACTCCATAAGCCGCCGATGCCGTCTTGCCCTGGTCCGGCAACAACGGAGAGTTCGAGCCGAAAATGAGTGAAGCCATGCCGCACCATCCCCGGCAGCGGCGCCCACAATGCCTCCACCGGTGCGGTGTTCACCGCTTCGGCGAGGGTCCATGGCGCTGCCCGCCATGGCGTCGACGGAATCTCGATCATGCCGCCGAGCAATCCTTTTTCCGGTCGGCGGCGCAACAAGACTGCACCATCTCGCCGGGTGATCCAAAACGCGATCCCATAGCGCAATGGCCGCTCGGGCTTGTCGGCCAATACCGGAAAATCGCCGGCAATGCCGCGCGCCGCAGCAGCGCAGGCGCCTCGCCATGGGCACAGGACACAGCGCGGCCGGCGCGGGGTGCAGATCGTAGCCCCGAGATCCATCATCGCCTGCGCGAAATCACCAGCCCGCCGGTTCGGCAGCAAGGCCGTGGCGAGCGCCCGCAGTCGCGGTTTTGCCGCCGGCATCGGTTCGCCGACGGCATAAACCCGGGCGACGACGCGCTCCACATTGCCATCGACCGCCGCCACCCTTTGGTTGAACGCGATCGCCGCAATCGCCGCTGCAGTATAGTCACCGATACCCGGCAGCGCCCGCAGCGCCGAAAGCGTGGCCGGGAAAATGCCACCATGACGGTCGATGATGGCGCGGGCGCACGCGTGCAGATTCCGAGCCCGCGCGTAATAGCCGAGGCCCTGCCACTCCTGCAGCACCTCGTCGAGCGAAGCGGCAGCGAGCGACCCGACATCCGGCCAGCGCGTCACAAAGCGCTCGAAATAGGGTGCGACAGTCGTCACGGTTGTCTGCTGCAGCATGATCTCGCTGAGCCAGACCCGATAGGCGTCAGTCGCGTCCCCGGAGGAGGCTCGCCACGGCAACTCGCGGCGGTGGCGGTCGTACCATGCGAGCAGCAGCGTCGGGTTGGGCGAGTCTGGGGGCAATCGTGGTTGCGATCGGATCGATGACATGACTACCGCAAGGAAACGACGCAGCCTAACCCGCTCGGGCCCTGCCGGCGAGCACCATCAGGGATTTCGCGCCGTGGGTGTGGCGGTGGCAGCACTCGCCGCGCCGATCCTCGTCAAACGCGGCGGCGTGCTGGCGCGACTCAGGGTCGACTGGTCGGCGATTGTCGGGCCGGAGTGGGCGGCGTGGACCTGGCCAGCGGCATTTGGCCGCGAGGGCGCATTGAAGCTTCTCAGCGTGCCCACGGCTGCGCTCGAATTGCAGCATCGCGCACCATTGCTGATCGAGCGCATCAACCTTTATTTCGGCCGGTCTGCGGTGAACCGGCTGGTTCTTGTTCAAGCGATACCGCCGTTCGTGTCGGAGACAGACAACCGCTCACCGCGTTCGCTTGACGGCGACACCGGAGCATTTGAAGACAGACTCTCCGGCATCGCCGATCCGGCATTGCGGGGTGCCCTCGGACGGCTCGCCAGAGCGGTGAGCGCGGTCGGCGATTAGTCGGATAGTCCCAGTATTGCTTGCCGGCGAACCGGCCGACGTGATCAACATATTGTGGGGTAGCAGATGATTCGAAAATTGTGGTTTGGCCTGATCTGCGGCTTGGTCGCCGTCACGCTATCGTCCCCCCGGTTGCTGGCGGCCGATCCCGGCGCTAACCCGGCTGATGTGCAGAACCTGTTGAAGGTCGGTGGCGGCGATCGCATTCTTGGCAATCCCAATGCGCCGGTCACGATCATCGAATATGCCTCGATGAGTTGTCCGCATTGTGCTCATTTCGCCGACAAAGTTCTCCCCGAACTCAAAAAAAGATGGATCGACACGGGCAAGGTGCGATTGGTGATGCGTGATTTTCCGCTGGACGGCGAAGCGGTGCACGCATCGATGATCGCGCGGTGCGCGCCGCCCGACAAATTCTATCCCTTTGTCGACACGTTTTTTGCCGACCAGCCAAACTGGGTGACGGCCCCCGATTACCAAGCCGCCCTGACCCGGCTTGCCAAACTCGGCGGCATGAGCAAAGCCGAGGTCGATAAGTGTCTCTCTGACAACAAGCTCGAAGACCAGATTCTGAACAGCCGGCTCGTCGCCTCAAAGGATCTTGGTGTCGACGCGACCCCGACGTTTTTTGTGAATGGGACCAAATTTACCGGTGATCCGACTGTCGAGGCGTTCAATACCTTGCTGTCGAATCTCGTGCCAAAATCCTGATCACCGCATAGCTCGGCATGCAGATTGATCGGCTTCGCCTCGTCGGTTTCAAATCGTTTGCCGATGCCGCCGAAGTGACGATCGGGCCGGGACTTACCGGCGTTATCGGGCCAAACGGCTGCGGCAAGTCAAACCTCGCCGAAGCTCTGCGTTGGGTGATGGGCGAGAATTCCGCCCGTCGCCTGCGCGGCGGCGCCATGGATGATGTGATCTTTGGCGGCACCGCCGCGCGTGCCGCGCGTAATCTCGCTGAAGTGTCGCTCACGATCGACAACACCGCGCGTGATGCACCGTTTGCGTTCAACAGCCGTGAGGACATTGAAATCGTTCGCCGCATCGAGCGCGGCGGCGGCTCGACCTGGCGGGTCAACGGCCGCGAGGTGCGGGCTCGCGACGTACAATTGCTGTTCGCCGATGCCGCAACCGGAGGACCTTCAGGCGCGATCGTGAGCCAGGGCCGGATCGGTGCGCTAATCGAGGCGCGGCCGGCTGAGCGCCGCTTTTTGCTCGAGGAGGCGGCCGGCACCGCCGGGGTGCAGTCGCGGCGACGAGAAACCGAGTTGAAGCTGACAGCGGCTGCGGACAATCTCACGCGGCTTGACGATATCCTCGCGACAACGGGCGCGCAACTCGCGGGACTGCAAAAGCAGGCACGCCAGGCGCTGCGCTTCCGCCGCCTCGGCGAGCAGATCCGCGAGCATGAGGCGCTGCTGTTTTATGCGCGCTGGCTCGCGGCCGAAGCCGAGGTGGAGACCCGTGTCACCGAACTTGCCTTGGCACAGCAGGCGGTGACCGACGCAGAGGATAGGGCAGTCGCCGAGTGCGCCAGCCGCGATGCGGCCGAAGCGGCATTGCCGGCTCTGCGCCATGCCGAAGCCGAATCTGCCGCCGAACTGCAGCGGCTGAGCCAGGCTCGCACAGGCCTCGAACAGGAATTGACGCGATCGGTCACGGCACGTCGCGAAGCCGAGCGCCGGCTTGCCGAATTTGCTTGCGACACCGATCGCGAAAAGGCTCGGCTCGCCGAAGCCGAAGCGGCATTGGAGCGGCTCACCGCAGAACGCAGTAGCCTCGCCAATGTTGAGGCGGACAGCGGTATCGCAGTTGCCGCAGCTGAGCACCGATTGCCGGAAACCGCGGCGCTGCTGGCCGCGGCCGAGACCGCCTTACAGCGCGCCACCGAGACCGCTGCCGGTGCACAGGCAGAGCGCGCCGCACTCGACCGCCGCCACCGCGAGATTGCTGAACGCCGCCGTCGCCTCGAGTCACAACTAGCCGAGGCCGAACGCCAACACGCGGCCCTCGCCAGCGCAGCCATCCCGCCGCGGGCGACGGAAGCTGCGGCTGCCGCGCTTGCCGAGGCGCAAACGGCGGTCGAGCACAGCCACAGCTTGGTGGAAGCGGTGCGCAGTGAACTCGCCGCGCTCCAGCAACAGGAAGCCGCGGCGATCGATACGACCCGGCGGAAAGCGGCCGGGCTCGCTCGGCTCGAAGCCGAAGCGCAGGCTCTGGAAGCGCTGATCACATCGCTGCCACAAGCCTCTGGCGGCGCGCCTCTGCTGTCTGCAATGCGGGTCGCCGACGGGTTCGAAAGCGCGATTGGGGCGCTGTTCGAAGACGAGTTGCTGGCGCCGCTCGAGGACCGTGCCGATGCCGATCGCTTCTGGGTTGATCTCCCGGTGATTGAGCCGCCGCCTCTGCCAGCCGGAGCGCATTCCTTGGCCGCCGCGATACGGGCCCCACCAGCCCTCGGGCGCAACCTTGCCTTTGCCGGTTGGGTCGACAGCGAAGTACAGGGCCGCAGTCTCCAGCCGCATCTCGCACCTGGTCAGCGCCTCGTTGACCGCGAGGGTCGGCTGTGGCGATGGGATGGCTTTACGCGTATCGGCGCCGGCTCTTCCGTTTCGGCCCAGCATCTACGTCATAAAAATCGGCTCGATATCCTCGCCGGCGAGATCGCGAGCACCGCAGCCGCGGCGAGCGCAGCCGAAGCCAGGGCAAGGAATATCGTCGCCGCCCGGCAGCGAGCGGCCGAAGCCGAGCGGCTTGCGCTTGCGCAATTACGTGCGGTGGAGGCGGCTCTCGCCCGCGCCCGTACGGCAGAAAGCGAGCTTGCCGGCCGCGCACTTGCGATCGAGACCCGATTGGGCGCGGCGGTCGAGGCCGTAGCCAAGCTCACCGCCGATTTTGTTGAAGTGCAGACCCAAGCGGAGGAAACCGAGCGGCAACTGGCTCGGTTGCCGGCGGCGGGACTGGCGACGGCCGCGCTGGCTGCGGCGCGTGCCGCCGCCGCAGAAGCGCGCCGCGACGAGGCGGAGGCGGGTGCCGCGGTCGAGCGGATGAGGCGTGAAGGCGAGAGGCGGCGCGAGCGGTTGGCAGCGATTGACCTTGAAGAGTGCTCTTGGCGCAAACGCAGCGACGATGCGGCGGCACAATGCGGGACGCTCGACGAAAGGCGACAAAGCCTCGAGCAAGAAATCGCCGCACTCGCCGCCCGGCCGGCGGCGATCGCCGGGGAGAGCGAAAGTCTTGGCATCGAGATCGACGCCGCTGCACAAAGCGCCCGAGAGGCGGCCAATCGCTTGGCCTTTGGCGAAAGCCGATGGCGTGACGCAACCGAGCAATCGCATCTTGCTGACCAGAGTCTGGCCGAAGCCCGTGAACGCCGCGCCCGGCTCGACGTGCAGGCGGCGGCGGCCAGGGAGGCGCTCGGCGCACTCGCGCGCGACATCGGGGAGCGAATCGGCTCTGCCCCCGCCGAACTCCAGCAACTCGCCGGTCTCGCTGCCGGCCGGAGCCCGCCCGACACGAAAGCGAGTGCTGTGCGCCTGGAGCGGCTGATCCGCGAGCGGGCCGCGATCGGGCCGGTCAATCTGATGGCTGAGGGTGAAGCGGCTGAGATGGCGGCCCGGGTTGATGCCCTCGAACGCGAGCGCACCGATCTGACCCAGGCAATCGCCAAATTGCGCCGCGGTGGTCAAGCGCTCGATCAGCAAGGTCGCGAATTGTTGACGGCGGCATTTGAGCGGGTCAACCGGCATTTTGGTGCGTTGTTCACCCGCCTTTTCGGGGGCGGCAGGGCCGAACTGGCGCTGACGGATGACGCTGACCCGTTAACCGCCGGTCTGGAAATCATGGCAAGCCCAACCGGCAAGCGGCTGCAGAGCTTATCGCTGTTGTCGGGAGGCGAGCAGGCGTTGACCGCGCTCGCCCTGCTATTTGCGGTATTTTTGACCAAACCGGCACCGATTTGTGTGCTTGACGAGGTTGATGCACCCCTCGACGACGCGAATGTCGATCGCTTGTGCAGCCTCATTGCGGAAATTGCCGATACGACCGGCACGCGGTTCTTGTTGATTACGCATCATCGCATCACGATGGCGCGAGCCGATCGGTTGTTTGGGGTGACGATGGCTGAGTCGGGAGTCTCACGGCTGGTCTCGGTCGACCTCGCCCGTGCCGTACGGCTGCGACAGTCTGCCTGACCGAAAAGGGGGCCTCGATGCCGCTCGCTTGACGCCTATCGCATTGGACAGGTTGATTTTGCCTCCTGTTTGTAGACCGGCCGCGGTATTGACAGGTTGGTGACAGCTCTTTATCGTCCGCCATAGCCGATCCGGCGGATTGCGGTCGTGACGGGTGTCTGATGTTGCGCTTGCCGCAATGAGCGAAAAACCGCCGTCCGGCCCGTTGGCTCGGCTTGGCGAAGAGTTCGACAAGGCACAGGCGGAACGCAGGCCGGCACGGAAGACCGGGGGCAATCCGGGTATGCAGCAAGGCCTCGCTCTCGGTCTGCGGATCGGGGTCGAGCTGGTGACGGCGGTGGTCGTCTCGGTTGGGGTGGGATGGGCGATCGATCGCTGGCTCGGTACGCGTCCTTGGGTGATGCTGGTAATGTTTTTCCTCGGGATCGCCGCCGGGATGCTCAATGTCTATCGCGCGGTAACCGGAGCCGGCGGCGCGGTTGGTTATCACCAGCGCGCGTCAAAAGATGCCAGCGCGCCACCGGCAAAACGCAATTGGGACGACGAGGACTGCTGACTTGACGATCGAACTGCACCCGCTCGCGCAATTCACGGTTGAACGCATTCTGCCGTTGCGGGTGGGCCAAATTGACGTATCGTTCACCAATGCTGCGTTGATGATGGCGATCATCGTATGCCTGATCACGGCACTGATCGTGTTCGGAACAAGGCGAGCCTCGCTGGTTCCAGGACGTCTCCAGTCAGTGGCGGAAATAAGCTACGAATTCGTTGCCGACATGGTCGAAAGCAATGTTGGACCCGAGGGCCTGCCGTATTTCCCGTTCGTCTTCAGCTTGTTCATGTTCATTCTGTTCTCGAATTTGCTGGGCTTGATCCCATACAGCTTTACCGTGACCGGCCAGATCATTGTCACCTTCGCGCTCGCGTTAACGGTGTTCATCGGTGTCACGATCATCGGCTTTATCAAGCACGGTCTGCACTTCCTGCGGTTCTTCGTGCCGGAAGGCGTGCCCATCGTGCTGCTCGTCATCTTGGTGCCGATTGAGGTCTTGTCCTATTTCATCCGCCCGTTCACGCTGTCGATCCGGCTCTTTGCCAATATGCTGGCTGGCCACACAATGCTCGGCATTTTTGCCGGGTTTGCCGCCATTATCGGAATTTTCGCGATTTTCCCGATCGCAATCGATGTCGTGCTGCTCGCCCTTGAACTACTGGTTGCGACCTTGCAAGCCTATGTGTTTGCAATCCTGAGCTGCCTATACCTGAACGACGCGATCCACATGCATTGACCCGTCATCCCGGGTCCTGCAAAACAATTCACAAAACACAGGAAGACAGAAATGGATGTTGCCTCGGCCAAGTTGATCGGTGCCGGCCTCGCCTGCATTGCTCTCGTCGGTGCCGGTATCGGTATCGGCAATGTGTTTGCGTCACTGATAAATTCTCTGGCTCGCAACCCGGCCGCCCAGGGGCAGGTGCAACCCTTCGCCTTTCTCGGGTTTGCGTTGGCCGAGGCGACGGGATTGTTCGGCTTGGCGATCGCGTTTCTGATTCTGTTCGTGTTCTAGATCCGAGCGATCGACACCATGCATGGTGGTATGCCGCAACTTGACGTTGCCTACTTCCTGCCGCAGCTTGTCTGGCTCGCTATCAGCTTTTTGTTTCTGTACCTGCTGATGTCAAAGATCGGGCTGCCGCGCGTGGCTGTCGCTATCGAGGCGCGGCGGCAGCGGCGTGAGGAAGATCTCGATCGGGCGGCACAGCTGCGCCGGGAGGCCGAAGCGGTCGTCGCCGCCTATGAAGGCGCGCGCGCCGCTGCGCGTGAGCGGGCTCAGACAACGATCCGCGAGACAACCGAACGCTTTGCTGCCGAGGCGGCTGACCGTCAACGCGCACTAGCTGCGGTGTTGACCGAACGCACCGCAGCTGCCGAACGCGACATTGCCGCAGCCAAGGAACGGGCATTCGGCGAAATCCGTACGGTAGCGGTCGATGTCGCGGTCTCGATCGCGGCGCGGCTGATCGGCGGCTCGCCGGGTCAGAGCAACATCACGGCGGTGGTCGACCGTGTCATCGAGGAGCGCACCATCTGATGGGATTTGTTCACGATCCCGAATTCTGGTTCGCGATTGCCGTACTGATCTTCGCCGCGATGCTGTGGCGGCCCGCGAAACGATTTTTGATCGGCGGACTCGACGCCCGCTCTAATCGCATCCGCGAAGAACTCGGTGCGGCGATGAATCTGCGCGAGGAGGCCGAGCGGACCTTGGCATCGTTGCGCGTCCGCGAGCGCGAGGCGGCGTCCGAGGCCGAGCAGATCCTCGCCCACGCCAAGGCCGAGGCCGAGCGCATAGCGGCGGAATCGGCGCGCGCCATGGAGGAAGCGCTGCAACGGCGTCAGCGGCTTGCCGAGGAGCGTATCGCCTTGGAGCAGGCGAGGGCGGTCGCCGAGATCCGCGCCATCACAGTCGATGTTGCAATCGCAGCGGCTCGCCGGGTCATTACGGCCGAACTCGACGAGCAGCGCGCGGCTGCATTGATCGATACTGCGATCGCCGAACTGCCCAACCAGCTACATTAACAGCCGGTCGCCGGTCGGCTCGCGGTCGAACTGCCGCAAGCAGCCTCAACAAAAGCGAGCTAACGGTCTTCTACCGGATGGGTGGGAACAACGTCGTTTCGCGGCCGGCCGGTCATGCAAGGCCGCCTGTCACAATATACACGGGAGGATCAGGAGGCGGTTCGCTGGCGCTAAAGGTCTATCGGGTGGCGCTCGCGCGCGTTTCGTACGTTGTGTAGAGCGGGCGAACTTGGCATCCCCTACGAACATATCAAGATCGATTTTATCAACGGCGGCACCCGCCGACCCTACTGTCTCGCGATCAACTCGAACGGTCATGGGCCGGCGATCGACGACGATGGTTTCAAGCTGTGGGAGTCGATGGTGATCATCTCTATCTTGGCAAGAAATACAGCGGTGGTCTGGGTGGCCTCTGCCCGCAGGACCTCGAGGACGAGGCGCGGGTTTTGGCAATGGAGCTTTTGGGGGGATGACAGAGATCGAGCGGCCTGCACCGATCGTGCTATCGGACCGGATCGGTTCCGGGGAGCGCCGCGACGCAGTGGTGGCGGCCGAAGCCGAGCGTGCCCTCGCCACACCGCCCAAGGTGCTCGATGCGGCGGTGACCGACGCAACCTATCTGCTCGGCGACGGCTTGACTGTCGCCGACCTCAAC
>DATJLK010000097.1:0-2855 GCA_035509615.1 Allostellaceae bacterium
CGCCGCCCCCGAACGCCCAGCTGCGCTGTGGGTCGCCTCGCTCCTGGCCAATCCAACCCCTGCCCCGCCGGCAAACCGTGCCGCTGGCGTTACGTCCCTGCCCGCGCCAGCAGAGCGCGCTCCCGCCGTCAACGCGGAGACTCGCGCAGCCTCAAAGCGGGCTCGGGTAGCCGGGTCAGCATAGGCGACACCGCCTCGATGGAGGGGGTTATGGACCCATACACCGCCGGTAAAAGCCGGATGACCCCCGGAAGCCAACGCATAACGGCCGGCATCGACGGCGATCAAGTGATGCCCCCAATCGAACCAGCCCCAGCCCCAGAACGGACGGAATACCGCCAGTTCGATCGGCGGTTCAAAGCCGATCCAGAACCCTGGCGGGTAGGCGAACCCTACCGGAACCGGGAAATAATCGGGCGGATAGGCCGGATATGGCCACCGCCCATAGACGGCGGGCCGATAGACCGGGACGCAGACCACCTGAGGCTCGGCCGGCAGGATCGAGATGATCTCGCCGCTCGCGTGGATCAGGCACCGGCATTGCGGCGTCTGCTTGAGATTCCCCGCGGCCAGCGCTGCCTGGCGCAGGCTCTGCACCGCAGCCATCACATCAACCTGCTGGGCCAGGAAGGCGTTGCCGAGTTCCTCGGTCCATTGCAGCCGGTCGCTCAAGTTCTGCAAAACCCGCGGGAACGGCACCAGCGCCTTGATGCTGGGGTCCCAATTCTGTGCCTGCAGCGCATTGGTCATCATATCGCTGCTCAGTCCCCGGTTTGCCGGGGCGCTGACCCAGCGCGCCGCTTCGACGACCTCGAGCGGATAGGTCGACGCCATCAGAACCTGCGCGAGCAGCGGGTCGGGATAAAGCGCGATCGGAGCGACAAGTTGCTCGAGCTGAACCCGGGTCAGCAGCGGCGCCGGCGGCACAGCTGCTGATATCGGCGGCGGCACCGGGGTCGTGTTTGGCGCCGGCGTGACCGCGATTGCCGGCGGCGGCGCATTTGGCGCCGGCGGGTCGGCAATCGTCGATGGCATCTCCACCGCCGCGGTCTGCGCCAGCGTGATACCGCCGACCGCCGCGGCAGCGCCGATCGCAATCCAGACGAAAGAAAGGACGAGCCCTCGCCGAGGAGTCCCGAATGTCCAGCGCCGCATCATGTCCTCCTGGCGCGCCTCACGACCCTGCCGTTTGCCGGCCGCCGGGAGTTCCTATTCAACGCATCTCGCAGCCGATGCTCAATCGCGGTCATCACATCGCCGCACCCCGCCACAAAATTCACATAGAAGACCCCCGGCGAATCGCGGTCCTCCTACATCGTGCGCCTGGCCTCAACACGGGGCGGCAAGCGGGCTGCCTGTTGCACCGGGGACCCGCGGTCGCGGGCATGACGAAAACAGGGCACAGCGGCCAAGTGTCAAACCTACTACCACCAGCACCACCCACCAATGGCTGCCGGCGAGATCGCGGCTCTGGGCCAGGGTCGACGGATCGCTCGAGATTTACGCCATTGGGCGCGAACGCCTGGCGGAGGCGAGCTTGCAACCATGCTCGTGTGGCAGGCGTTCTCGGACGTCGCCCAAATAAATCACCCGTCGAAACATGCATGATCAATCGCAGGATATGGGCCGAAACCCGGACACCGCATTCGAGCCCGGATCAGCTGCGCGGCGAACTCCAGCCAATAGGACGGTCATAGCGGGATTGAAATTGCTAAAGGCGCTCGTCTGCGACATCCTCGAACTCGCGGTGCGACTTCGCTACTCCTTGATCAAGGGTCACGATCGGGGGAGGGGCAGAGCAGTTCTCTTCCGGCGTGGCGGCCAACCCGGTGGCAAACGAATTGCGGAGCCGCGCCGATGGTTATCGTCATCAGATCTCGACGCGCGCAGATCCGTGGCCTGGCTGTTACTGACTTACAAGTTGCCACCGGAACCCGCGGCAACACAGGTGGAGCTGTGGCGGCGGCTGAAGGGCATGGGTGCGGTCTATCTGCAGAACGGCGTGTGCCTGCTACCGCGGACCGATGAGCACATCAGGCGCTTAAAAGTATTCGAGCATCAAATACACAGCAGCGGCGGCGATGCCATCGTCCTTGGGGTCTTCGCGCTCGATAGCACCCGGAAAGAAAGGGTCGTAAGCCGGTTCACGGCGGATTGCGATGAGGCCTATCGCGAGTTCATGGTCAAATGCGATCGGTTCGAGGCCGAGATTGCCAACGGCACGGCGGCGCAGCGTTTTTCATATGCCGAGATCGAAAAGTATGAGGTCGATCTGAGCAAGCTGCGCGATTGGCTCGACCGGCTTGATCAGCTCGATTTCTATGGCGCCGGGCTCGCCGGCCAAGCCGCGAGCCGTTTTCGGCAGTGCGAAAATCTCCTTGACCGTTATGCCCAATCCGTTTTCGACGCGACCGAAGCAACAGACCTGATCCACGCTGACCCGTCACTTTCCAACCAACGCGCCATCACCTCTCCGAATGGATGACCGCAGGGCCGCGAGGCCGAGCCAGGCGAAGCGGACCCAGGCTCGGGCAAGAGGCGGGCGCGGGGGCCAGGGCATGCGCGGCGGAAGGACAGGCAGGGAGTCGGGACATGCAGGGAGTTGGGGCATGCAAGGAGTTGGGGCATGCAAGGAGTTGGGGCGTGATCGGCCGTGCTCGTCATCGCTCCTCCGCACCGGTTCGCGCTGGCCGCGGTCGTACAGCCAGCGGCGCCATCAGTCACCGATCAACGCGACAGCCGAACCGTTTTTCCTGCGGAAATGCATAACGTTCGGCGGTCATATTGTGCGTACCGGCCCGCCGGCTCGATCCAAACAAAGGCGCGCAATGCGGAACCGGCGCGCCAGACGCCTT
>DATJLK010000098.1:0-96553 GCA_035509615.1 Allostellaceae bacterium
CGAGGGGCCTTGGCTTGCTGCGCAGCGGAGGTCGGTTTCTCGAAATCGGCAAGCGCGACGTTCGTGAACCGTCCAGCATTACCCGTGCGTATCCCGGCGTCACATACCATGCGTTCGATCTGGCGGAACTGTGCCGAACCGATCCGAAAGCCGTTCGATTGCTTCTGGGCAAAGTTGTTGGACAATTCGCCAATGGAGCGCTGCAGCCGCTGCCGGCGCGGGTGTTCGATCTACAGCAAGCCCGAGACGCCTTCCGCTACATGCAACAGGCGCGGCATACGGGCAAGATCGTGTTGCGGATTACGTCGCCCTCGTCTGGTGTGGCCGCACACTCCGCACCGACCCATGCCGCCGTTCGGCTTCGGCCCGATGCAACCTATTTGATCGCCGGCGGCCTCGGAGCACTGGGACTGTTTACAGCGCGCTGGATGACCGGGTGCGGAGCGCGTCACGTTGTGCTGCTCGGCCGCAGCCCAGTGGACGAACGCTCTCTGGCGCAAATCGCGGAACTCGAAGCGGCTGGTGCGCAGATTCGCGTCGTTCAGGCCGACGTCGCGATGGCCGATCAATTGCGGCAGGCGCTGGACGAGGTCAGGATGACGTCACCGCCGTTGCGTGGCATTGTCCATTCGGCTGGCCTATTGGATGACGGCGTATTGGCACAGCAGACGCCCGAGCGGTTCAGTCGCGTCATGGCGCCCAAAGTGGCCGGCGCGTGGAACCTGCACCTCCTGACGCAGAGCGACGCCCTCGACTTTTTTGTCATGTACTCGTCCGCAGCTTCGCTTCTGGGCTCGGCGGGACAGGCAAACCATTCGGCCGCCAATGCGTTTCTCGACGCGCTTGCGCACTTCCGCCGAGCCGCCGGGTTGCCGGCGCTAAGCATCAACTGGGGCGCGTGGTCCAGTATCGGCGAGGCGGCAAAACGACAAGCCGGCGAACGGTTCAGGGCAAAGGGGATGGGCACGATCGTACCGGATCAGGGATTGCAAGCCCTGGAGCGGCTATGGGACAGCCAACGGACGCAGGTGGGAGTCCTGCCGGTTCATTGGCCGCAGTTCCTGAACGATTATCCGGACACTTCGCTGCTGGCTGGCTTCGGAGCAGAAGCCATTGAGCACCTCGGCGAGGCATCGTTGAAATCGATTCTCGACCAAACCCCACCACACGAACGCGCAGCGGCGATCACCAGGTTTGTCGCGACGCAGGTCGCGCGCGTCTTGGGCTTGGGGTCAGCCGCCGATATTGACTATGAGACTGGTTTTTTTGATCTCGGTATGGATTCGCTGACTTCAGTCGAGTTGAAAAACCGCCTGCAAGCGGAACTGGGCTGCTCGCTGCCGGGAACGGTCGCTTTCGATTTTCCCAATGTAGCAGCGCTAACGCGGTTTTTAATAACGAGCGTGTTGCGACTCGACGAACTAGAACAGGGCAACTCACCAGCGTTACCGGCCACGGCGCGCGTCTCGGAGATTACTGCAGAGGACGTCGACGAACTTGACAATCTGAGCGAGGGGGAACTCGCCAATTTACTTGCCGAAAAACTGGCATCGATGGCGACTGACATCGATAACTTAGGCGCTGCGCCCAATTGACCCGACCAGAGCGTGCTTTGTGCTTCTCAAAGGGAGCGCGAGCATGACCCACCCCGTTCGAGATCCCGGCCGGCGCCTCTTGTCAGGCCGACCAAAGGCCGGATTTACGGGGCGAGCGCGTCGTCATCCGCCCGGCCGGGGTGGTCGCGGGTAAGCGGGACGGGTGCGCAGCTTGCGGGGATGACGGCAACCGGTTGAAGCTGCCGTTCGGGCGACCGAGGTAGCGGGCACTCGCACGACACCCCTCCGCCCTTTGGGGCGTGTCCTCCTCGGCCCGGGTCAGCCACAGCCTGCCCGCCTCATTCATGGCGGCGTCGACAATCTGCCCGCCCATCGCCAGCCGGCCTTTGGCCCGCAACAAGGCGACAAGTCGGTCTTCGGCGGGCCGATCGCTGATGCAACTTTGAGCATTCCCAAGTCGGCTTTCCACTACTGACAAGAGCAAGACCAGGCATTCAACGCCATTTGATCGCGATCAAAGGTCACCTGCATCGGTTTAACCATCACCGGTGGCAAATTTGGTAAATTATCGATATTCTCCGGGGTGGTGAGTGCGAACCCCGCTGGCCCCGGATAAACCAACCAAATCATACCTGAAGTCAAATTGCCCCTGAAACCAACGGTTTATGCTGCGCGCGCTGGCCAGTTCGCGCCATCAGACGAATTTTCGGATTTAGGTAGGGAAGCTTCTGACCATGTCAGAAAGAGCGGCAACGACGGATTATCGGAAGCTGATGGCTCAAGCCTTGCGCAAGCTAGAGGCCACGGAATCGCAACTGCGCGCATTGCAGCACGAGAAATCCGAAGCGATCGCCGTGGTCGGCATGGGTTGCCGGTTTCCGGGCGAAGCCGATACGCCGGAAGAATTCTGGCGGCTGTTGTCGGCGGGCCGCGATGCGATTTCGGAGATTCCGGCGGATCGATGGGATGTGTCCAGCTTCTATGATCCCGATCCGCAAACCCCAGGCAAGATGTACACGCGCAATGGCGGTTTCCTGCGTCAGATCGACGGCTTCGATGCGGGTTTCTTCGGCATCTCAAATCGCGAAGCGCCCTCGATCGATCCGCAGCAACGATTACTACTGGAGGTCGGTTGGGAAGCGCTGGAAAACGCCGGGCTCGTGCCGCGACAGTTAGCCGGCAGCCGGGTTGGAGTGTTTGTGGGCCTGTGCACTAACGATTACTCTCAGCTTTTAGCGCAACGCGCGCGAACCGAGATCGACGCCTATCTGGCGACCGGAAATTCGCACAGCGTCGCGGCGGGGCGGCTCGCATTTCTGCTGGGGTTCACCGGGCCCGCGCTGGCGATCGACACCGCCTGTTCGTCGTCGCTGGTGGCGGTTCATATCGCTTGCCAGAACTTGCGTCAGCGGGAATGCGATTTGGCCTTAGCAGGTGGCGTCAACCTGATGCTGACACCCGACCTGACGGTCAACTTTTGCAAGGCGCTAATGTTGTCGCCGGATGGGCGGTGCAAAACGTTTGATGCATCGGCCGATGGATTTGCGCGCGGCGAAGGCTGCGGAATGGTCGTGCTCAAACGGCACTCGGACGCGTTGCGCGACGGAGATCCGATTCTGGCATTGATCCGCGGCTCCGCCATCAATCAAGACGGACGCACCAGCGGTCTGACGGTTCCCAACGGGCCGTCCCAGCAAGCGGTGATCCGTCAGGCTTTGGAAAACGCCGGTGTCAAACCGGCAGATGTCGGTTACGTCGAGGCCCACGGCACGGGAACCCGATTGGGCGATCAGATTGAAATCGGCGCGCTGGGAGCCGTGTTTGGAAAGTCACATACGGGCGAGGATCCGCTGCTGCTCGGATCGGTAAAAACCAATTTCGGCCATCTCGAGGGTGCGGCCGGCGTCGCCTCGCTGATCAAGGTCGTACTGTCGCTGCGGCACGGAATGATCCCACGCCATCTGCACTATCGTCACCCGAGCAGTGAGATTGACTGGCAGCAATATCCGGTGCATGTGTGCGCCGAGGCAATGCCTTGGCCGGCTCATCGAGAACGCCGTGTAGCTGGCGTCAGTTCGTTCGGGTTCAGCGGCACGAATGCGCACGTCGTGGTCGAAGCCCCGCCGCGCTTATCCGCGGAGGCGACCGCGGCGGATCGGCCGGCGCGGAGGCCCACGATCCAGTTGCTGAATATCTCCGCCATGTCGGCCGCGGCCCTCGCCGAAACGGCCTGCAGGTATGAGCAATGTCTTGGCCAAAATCCGGACCTCAGTCTGGGAGACGTTTGTTACAGCGCCAGCGTCAGGCGAACCCTGTTTCGCCACCGGCTGAGCGTCACCGGCCGGACGGCCGATGAGGTACGTGCAAAACTGTCGGCTTACGCAGCAGGGAAGAAAATAGACGGAGTCCAGCAGGGCTACATCGAAGAACGCGGCACGGTGCCAGTGGCTTTTTTGTTCACCGGCCAGGGCTCGCAATATATCGGCATGGGTAAAGGATTGTATGCGGCCGAGCCGGTCTTTAGAGCCGCGCTCGATCGATGTCAGGAGATCATCGCAGACCGGCTCCATCCGCCATTGCTAGAGGCGATGTTTCAAGATGGAAGTCTTGACGAAACCCGCTACACGCAACCGGCGCTGTTCGCTCTCGGATATGCACTGGCGGAATTGTGGCAATCATGGGGGCTGCGCCCGAGTTGGGTCATGGGACACAGTTTGGGCGAGTATGTGGCCGCGTGCGTCGCCGGCGCGCTGGACCTGGAAGATGGTTTGGGTTTGGTGATCGAACGCGCCCGGCTGATGCAGTCCCTGCCTTCTGGCGGCGGCATGGCGGCGGTCTTCGCAGACGAAGAGACCGTGGCCGGAGCGATCTCGCAACACACCGGCGAATTGGCGATCGCAGCGCTGAACGGACCGGAGAATACGGTGATCTCTGGGCGCGGTGCGGCCGTCGATGAGGTTGTCGCCGAGTTCCAGCGGCGGAAAATTGCCGCGCGCCGGCTGACGGTTTCGCACGCTTTCCATTCGCCGCTCATCGATCCGATATTGGACGAGTTTACCAAAATCGTTGAGCAGGTCAGGTTTCATCCGCTGCATATCCCGCTGGTGTCCAATGTGACCGGCGAAATTCTGGCGAGCGGGACGAGTTTTGATGCGGGCTACTGGCGTCGGCACACGCGCGATGCTGTGCGATTTCAAACCGGAATCGAAGCACTTCTCGGCGTTGGCTGCAGGCTGTTCCTGGAAATCGGCGCAAAGCCAATTCTGTGCGGCATGGGCTCGGCGTGCGCTAACGCTGGCAATCAAACCTGGCTCCCGTCCCTGTCTCCCGGAAGCGATGATGCTGAATCTGTGCTGGCCGCCTTGGCCGGTCTGCATGTGCAAGGCGCCAAAATTGAATGGAGCAGCTACTTCCAGGACACCGGTCACCAGTTTTCTCCGATACCTACCTATGCCTTCCAGCGCCAGCCTGTCTGGTGCCAATTGAAAGATACAATGATGGAGCCCGAACACATTTCGCCGCCACAGCAAGCGTTCTCGTCAGTGAGCCGAGCGACACGGCATGAACCTCCGGCGGAACAGCAAGAAAATCGGGCAATATTGCAGGATGTCGATCGCCGGACTCTTGTCCTGCAAGAACTCACGACCTTGACAGCCCGCTTGTTGCGGACCCCGGCAGACCAACTGGACATTCACGCGCCCTTCCTGGAAATGGGGGCGGATTCATTGGTGCTAATGGAGGCAGTTCGATCGGTCGAAAAGACCTTTGGCGTAAAGATCAGCATCCGCCAGATATTCGAAACGCACACGAATGTCGCCGCACTGGCTTCCTTCATCACCGAAACGATGCCCGACGACCGTTGGGCCCACCTTGCAGCGCGAACCCCGGCAGCGCGAACCCCGGCAGCGCGAACCCCGGCAGTTGAACCGAGCAGCCCGTCCCCGCCATCGCGTCGCGCACCGGCGGAGTCGGCGCCTGCTTTGGTCCCGCCCGCGGCGCAAACATCGGCGGCGCTGATTTCGCACGCGCCGGCTGCTCCAGACGAAATGGCGGCTGCCTCGTTGGCAGCACTCTGCCAGCAGCAGTTGCAAGTATATGAACAGATCGTCTCGAAGCAACTTGCCGCTTGTAATGGCGGTCTCGTCGGCAGTCCCCAGACCTTGCCGAGCGCGGTCCGGATCGGCCGTCACGGCTCGCTGTCGGATGGCATCGCCGATACCGCTGCCAAGCTCAGCGCGAACCATTCGGACGACCCGAACCACGTTTCCGCGGCAAATCATGGCGTGCCCGCCGCTTCCGGAAATCAACAGCCGGCAGACTCGGTACTCCCGCCCTGGAAAGTCGCGGAAGTTCGGGCGCGCGGACTGACGCCGCCGCAAGCGGAGCATTTGGAGAAGCTGATCGAGCGATATACGCAGCGGACACGAGGTTCCAAGCAACTGGCACAAAGTTATCGCCGCATGCTGGCCGATAATCGCGCCGCTGCCGGTTTTCGCTTTTCAACAAAAGAAATGCTCTACCCGATCGTCGCCGACCGGTCGCAGGGTTCGCGAATCTGGGACGTCGATGGGAACGAGTATATCGACATTACGATGGGTTTCGGGGTCTATTTATTCGGGCACAATCCCGAGTTCATCACGAGGGCGCTCCGCGATCAGTTGGACCATGGCATCCAGCTGGGGCCGCAAACGCCGCTGGCCGGCCCGGCGGCGCAACTGGTCTGCGATTTAACCGGAATGGAGCGCGCCTATTTCTGCAACACCGGGACCGAAGCCGTGTTCACCGCGATCCGCTTGGCGCGGGCCGTCACGCAGCGCAAGCGGATCGCGATATTCAACGGGTCGTACCACGGTCACTCTGACGGTGTGCTGGGCGAACCGATCGACGGCAATGACAACCCGCAGGCGCTACCGCTGGTAACCGGGATTCCGGATGGGGCATTGGCCGATGTGCTGGTGTTGAAGTATGGCGAGCCCGATTCCCTGCGAATCATCCGCGAATATGCCGGCGAGCTGGCGGCGGTACTGGTCGAGCCGGTGCAGAGCCGACGGCCGGATTTTCATCCTCGGGAATTTTTGCACGAGCTGCGCACGCTGACGGCCGATGCCGGCATCGCATTGGTGTTTGACGAAATGATCACCGGATTTCGCATTCATCCCGGCGGCGCGCAGGCTTGGTTTGGCATTCGCGCCGACTTGGCGACCTATGGCAAAATCGCCGGCGGCGGTTTGCCCGTGGGCATTGTAGCCGGCTCGGCCCGTTTTCTGGATGCGATCGACGGCGGCTACTGGGACTACGGCGACGCGTCCTACCCACGCGCCGAAACGACCTTCGTGGCCGGAACATTCAATAAGAACCCGTTGTCGATGGCCGCGATCCACGCGGTGCTCGCAGAGATTAAACAGCGTGGACCAGCCCTACAGCAGCGGCTCAATGCGCGGACAGCCGATCTGGTCCGGCGTCTCAACGACGTGCTCGAACGTGAAGGCGCGCCCATTCGTGTCGTGAATTTCGGCTCGCTGTTTCGTTTTAAGTTCGCCGGCAACATGGACGTGTTCTTTTTCCATTTGCTGGAACACGGGATCTACGTGTGGGAAGGACGAAACTGCATCCTATCGGACGCGCACAGCGATCAGGATATTGACGCGATCGTGCGGGCGGTCGCAGACAGCGCGCGCGCCTTGCGGGAGGGGGGATACTTCGACGACACGGGGCGCATGCCGGACCGAGCAGCGGATGCAGCAACGGGCGGCGGCGCAACCTCGGCCACGTCGGTCGCCTCGGCTGCACAGGGGACTGGCCGACGCGACCGCCTCGAGCGGCCGCTGCCACTCACACCCAGTGCCGCTGAGAATGGATCCGGGGCGAACGCGGAACCAAAAAACTTCTGGCAGCGCGAACGGCACGCCGTGGGCTCGCCGTCAGTCGCAGCTGACGAGCGATCCGCGATCGCCGCTAGCGAGCGGCATGCCATACAGTTCAGCCTCTTTTTCTTCGGTATTTACGATCCCCACGACCGCGATAAATACCACCTGCTCTTCGAGAGTTCTCGCTATGCCGACGCGAACGGTTTCTCGGCCGTGTGGGTCCCCGAGCGTCACTTCCATGAATTCGGTGGTTTGTCTCCTAATCCGTCGGTGCTGTGCGCGGCACTAGCCCGGGAAACTCGCCATATTCATTTGCGTGCCGGCAGCGTCGTCCTGCCATTGCACAATCCGATCCGCGTCGCCGAAGAATGGTCGGTGGTCGACAACATCTCAGACGGGCGGGTCGGTGTCGCATTCGCATCCGGCTGGAATCCCGCCGACTTCGCGCTAGCGCTCAACAACTTCGGCAATCATCGCGACGCCATGTTCGCCGGCATCGATCAGGTCCATCGGCTCTGGAGTGGCGAGGCACTGACCACCACCAGTGGCAACGGAAAGGAAGTCGCCGTCAAGCTGTTTCCACTGCCCAGGCAAGCGAAATTACCAACGTGGCTGACGGTCGTCAACAACCCGGAGACATTTGCCAAAGCTGGAGAAATGGGCGTCGGCATTCTGACGAACTTGATGGCGCAGGACATCGATCGACTCGCCGAAAACCTCGGGATCTATCGCAAAGCATTGGCGCATCACGGCCACGACGCGTCGCGCGGACACGTAACCCTGCTCATGCACACTTTCATGGGGAATGATTTCCAGTCGACGATCGAGACAGCCAGGCGGCCGTTCAAACAATATCTAACCTCGTCGGTCGGTCTGTTTCGCAGCATGGCCAAGAGCCAGGATCTTTCCGTCGACTTCGATACGCTGACTGACGACGACAAGGATGTGATGTTCGAACATGCTTACGGATCCTATGTGAAGTCTACAGCGCTCGTCGGCACCCCGGAATCGTGTTTGCCCCTGGTCGATAAACTCCAGGCCATCGGGGTAGACGAGATTGCCTGTCTGGTGGACTTTGGCGTAGAGCCCACTGCAGTACTTAACAGCCTGCCGGTGCTGACCGAATTGAAGAACCTGTACGGCCGGCAGACGGCTTCTTATGCGCACACTGCCAGTTCGGCAACAGAACTCCGCGCGCAGAACTCCAATGACGCCGAGCTGAGAGTGCCGCTGACCGAAGCGCAGCAGCAACTCGTGCTGTTGTCCCAGATGAACCCGGAGGGCGCCGTCGCCTACAACGAGCCTGTCGTGCTCGAGCTCAGAGGACAGCTGTGCCTGTACGCGCTGCAACGCGCTGTCGAGTTGCTGGTAGACCGCCACCAGGCCCTGCGATCACGTATTAATGTCCGAGACAACGAACTCGTGATCGCTTCGCAATGGAAGATCGAGGTTCCGGTGACGGACTTTTCCGGTCTTCCCGACGGCGAAGCGCCAGCTCATATGGCACGCTGGTTCGCCACCCGGTCGCAGGCGGCATTCGATCTGGAACTGGGCCCGCTGCTGAAGGTCGAAGTCGCAAAACGGTCCGATCAAATTTATTATCTTTATCTCTCGGCGCATCACACCATCATCGATGGTGCCGCAATCGGCATTTTATTAACGGAATTGAGCGCGCTGTACAACGCGGCGATGCTGGACGCAGCACCGGCTTTGCCGGATACGCTTCAGATCAGCGATTACGCGCAGTGGCTCACGCGGTCCATCGAGACCAAGGAATGGCAACTCCAGAAGGATTTCTGGATCAACCGGATATCTGCGAGCAGTCCGGCACTGGAGTTTCCGACGGATCGTCCGCGTCCATTACGCAAGACATACCGCGGCCAACGCCTGACGGCCACCCTCGATCCGCAGCTCTTGGCGGACATCAAACGAGTGAGTCGGCAGGAAAACTGCACGCTGCTCATGACGCTGTTTGCTGCATACACTGTGCTGGTGCACCGGCTGGCGGATCAACGCGAGATCGTCGTCGGCATTCCGGCGCTGGGCAGGTCGCTGCCAGGAGGTGACGGCCTGGTCGCTTACTGCGCCCACATCATGCCGATCTGCAGCGATGTGCAGTGCCGCCCGCGATTTACGGAACATTTACGAGCCATCCGCTCGGCGTTGCTGGATGCTTACGAGAACCAGGATTTTCCATTCGCCAGTTACCTGAACGAACTGAAAATCGTGCGTGATGCCAGTCGAGCGCCACTGGTCGATTACGTCTTCAATTTGGATGGCGAATTGCCCGCGCTGAAGATGGAGGGGCTGACCGTCGCCTATCATAATCAGCCAGTCTCCACCTCGCGCTTTGACATCAGCCTCAGCGGCGTCGAAATCGATAATCGGCTGATGCTTTACTGCGACTACAATACCGACCTGTTTGATCACGCAACGATCAACCGGCTGCTAGACTCCTTCCAGACACTTCTGCAAGCGATTGTTCGGTCGCCGAATGACAATGTCTTCGAGCTGCCACTGCTTTCGGCGAGCCACCGTGAGCGACTCCTAACCGACTTTAATGCGCCGAGCCATCCAGTGCCGGAATGTCGTCACCAGGCGATCCATCACTATTTCGAAGAGGCGGTCGACAAGGCGCCGGACGCAATTGCCGTCGTACTCCCCGCCACGGAAACCGCCGCTCGTCAAGAGCTTACGTATTCTCTGTTGAACGAGCAAGCAAATCAACTAGCACATTACTTGAAACAGCGCGGTCTTTCCACGGAAGAGTATGTCGGTATTTATCTCGACCGATCGATGGAAGCGGTGGTTGCCGTTTTGGCAATCCTGAAAGCGGGAGGGGCGTATTTGCCGCTCGATCCGGACTACCCACGCGGCCGCATCGATTTTATTCTCAAAGACGCCGCTGTGCGTTTCATCGTCACAAAGCAAGCATTGCAAAATGAATTAACGGGGATCGAGGCAGATATAATTTGTATCGACTCCTGCTTATCCCAAGTTGTACGACAACCCAAGCACAATCCCGCACACTCTGCCACTGGGGATCAGTTGGCCTATGTCATGTATACATCCGGTTCGACAGGCGACCCAAAAGGAACCGCGATTACTCACAAGAACGTGACGCGCTTGTTTACCGCGACGGATGCATGGTTTGGCTTCAACTCAAACGACGTCTTGCCGCTATTTCATTCGCTAGCCTTTGATTTTTCGGTATGGGAGTTGTGGGGTGCATTGGGCCATGGCGGCAGGCTGATCATCGTGACTTACGAAACCAGCCGCACGCCTTCTGCGATTTACAAATTGTTGACGGACGAACATATGACGGTGCTCAACCAGACCCCGTCGGCCTTCCGCCAACTTATTCAATTCGAACAATCCCGGGCCGAGGCCAAGGAACTGTCTTTAAGACTGGTGATTTTGGGCGGCGAGGCGCTCGAACCGGCGATGCTGGAACCGTGGATCCGACGGCATGGGGATCAACAACCGCAGCTGGTCAATATGTATGGAATCACGGAAACAACCGTCCACGTATCGTATCGGCCGATCAGCAAAGCCGATCTCGGCGGCGGGCGCAGCGTGATCGGACGACCCATACCGGACCTGCAGATCTATATTCTCGATGATCGCGGAGAACCCGTTCCGATTGGCGTTCGTGGTGAAATCCATGTTGCCGGCCCCGGTGTGGCGCGGGGATATATCCAGCGCCCCGAGCTGACAAGGGAGCGTTTTCGTACGAATCCGTTCGGCAGGGATCCGCGGGATCGTTTGTACCGGACGGGCGATCTTGGGCGGTATTTGGCCAACGGCGACATCGAGTATTTGGGGCGTTGCGACCAGCAGGTGAAAGTGCGCGGTTTTCGCATCGAACCGGGCGAAATCGAAGCGGCACTGGCTGGTCATCCGGCGGTAGCAGAAACCGTGGTCATTGCGGCCGACGACCAACGCGGCGACAAGCGCCTGATCGCCTACATAGTTACACCGCCGGGCGAAGCGAAGGCGCCTGCCGCCGTCCTCCGGGCCCATCTGAAACACAATTTGCCCGGCTACATGATTCCGGCGGCTTTTGTTCATCTCGAAGCCATTCCGCTAACCGCGCATGGCAAGATTGACCGCCAAGCGCTGCCCGCACCCGCGATGAGCGGCGACGGGCCCGACAAATACGTCGCGCCGGGCACCGCCACGGAAGAAGTCCTGGCGGGAATTTGGAGCGAAGTGTTGTCCATTGAGCGAGTTGGCATTGACGACAATTTTTTTGATCTGGGAGGCCATTCGCTGCTGGCGACCCAACTGCTGACACGAATACGTCAGGCGTTTCGCATGGATCTGTCCATCACACAACTGTTCGAGGCACAGACCGTGGCCGAACTCGCTCGGCAGCTGACCGCGCTCGAACCGACGACAGGACAAGTCGAACGGATCGCCAGATTGCGGCGACGGGTATTGGGCATGTCCGCGGACGAGCTCACGCACGCGATTTCCCGCCACAACACCCAACGGCAAGCACAACGAGAATCGGCATGAGTGACAATGCCCCGCAGCAAGAAGAGCTGTTCGAGCTGCTGCTTCAACTGGAAGGTATCGATCTCAAACCGGCGTCGACGATCGCTCGCCGCTCCGACCGCAACGAAGCGCCGCTGTCGTTCGCGCAGTCGCGCTTATGGTTCCTTGATCAGCTCGACGGCCCGACCCCCAACTACAACATGCCTGGCGCGCTTCGCCTGGATGGCGAGTTGGACGTTGATGCTCTACGCGTCAGCTTAGGTGAGATCCGCAACCGCCACGATATATTGCGCACCCGTTTCGTCAGGCGCGGTGACGAACCGGTGCAAGTGATCGACCCACCGGACAATTTCGCGCTGCCGGTCGTCGATCTAACCGACTTGAACGCGCGTGACCAGGCAACGAGCTTCCAGCATCTGGCGCGGCAAAACGCGGTGCAGCCTTTCGATCTCGCGCTGGGCCCGTTGCTTCGCCTCCAACTAGTACGGCTTGAGCCTCGTCGGCACGTGCTGCTGTTCGCGACACACCACATTATTTCCGACGGCTGGTCGATCGGGGTGCTGATCGGTGAGCTGACGGTGCTGTACAAAGCGCGGCGCGACCGCGTCATTCCCGAACTGCCCGAACTGGCGATTCAATACGCCGACTACGCGCAATGGCAACACGCGCATTTGACGCGCGAGTCGTTGGAACCGTCTCTGGCTTACTGGCGCGAACGCCTCGCCGGGGCGCCCGAAATACTGGGTCTACCCACGGATCGGCGTCGCCCGCCGGTACAAACCTACGACGGCGGCACGCATCGCTTTCAGATCGGGCCGGAGCTGACGGCACGCCTGCGACAGCTGAGCCGGCAATGCGATTGCACGCTGTTCATGGTCCTGCAGGCTGGGTTTGCCGCCCTATTGTCACGCTATAACGGTTCCGACGATATCGTCTTCGGGATGCCGGTGGCGAACCGGACCGTGGCCGGCATCGAACCGCTGATCGGATTTTTCGCCAACACACTCGTCCTGCGCACGGATTTGTCGGGAGACCCGACCGTCGCCGAATTGATCGCGCGGGTGCGCAGCGCGTTGCTCGGGGACTTGGAACATCAGGAGTTGCCATTCGAATTTCTCGTCGACGAGCTGCAGCCACGACGCAACCTGAGCTTCACGCCCCTAATTCAGGCAATGTTGACCCTGCAAAACACCCCCCAGCTTGATCTGGAACTACCCGGCTTGACCGTATCGATCGAAGAGTGCGCGACGAACATTGCCAAGTTCGATATTACGCTGGCGTTGCACGAGACCAACTTGGGGCTGGCCGGCGAAATCGAATACAACACAGATCTGTTTGATGCAGAAACGATCCGACGGATGGCAGGGCACTTCCGAAATCTGCTCCGGGCGATGGCACGCGAGCCCGCCGCGCGGGTATCCGAAGTGGACTTTCTAAGCGCCGATGAAGTCGAATTGTTGCTGCACACCTGGATCGACACTGCGACCGACTTTCCGCGCGACAAATGCATTCAACAACTGTTCGAGCAGCAGGCGGCCGAAACCCCTGACGTCACCGCATTGGTGTTCTGCGACCGGCAATTGACCTATGCCGAGTTGAACGCTCGCGCCAACCAGGTGGCTCGCCATTTGCGCACGCTCGGTGTTGGCCCAGAAGTCGCTGTCCCGATCATTTGCGAGCGTAGCATCGAGTTGATCGTCGGCATTTTGGGCATCCTCAAAGCCGGCGGTGCTTACGTGCCGCTGGACCCGAAGTATCCTGCCGACCGGCTCGAGTACATGTTCCGCGAAGTAAAGAGCCCGGTGGTGTTGACGCATCGAGCTTGCGCCGGTCACCTGCCACAAGACGCGGCGGCCCGGCTCTTGCTCGACGATGACTGGCCCGAATTTGCCCGGGAGAGCCGCGAAGACCTGGAGCATCACACGCAGCCGGACGGTCTAGCCTACATCATCTTCACCTCCGGTTCGACCGGCCGTCCCAAAGGGGTCCGCGTTGTCCACGACGGCGTCGTACGGTTGGTTAAGCACACGAACTACGTCAGTCTTTCCGCAGATGAAGTGATTCTGCAGTTGACGCCGATCTCCTTCGACGTCTCGACATTCGAGATCTGGGGCAGTTTGCTCAATGGCGGCCGGCTAGTCGTGCCGCCGCCGGGGATCCCGTCGTCGCAAGAGATCGGTCGCCTCATCAAAGACTACGGCATCACGACGATGTGGCTGACCGCCGGGCTATTTCACCTGCTGGTGGACGAGAACCTCGAGGGGCTGCGACCGTTGCGGCAGCTTCTGGCCGGCGGCGACGTGCTCTCGGTGTCGCATTGCCGTCGCGTGTTGCGCGAGCTTCCCGAGCTACGGCTGATCAATGGCTACGGGCCGACAGAATGTACCACCTTTACCACCTGCTGCACGCTGACGGAAGCGACCATCGGCAGTTCGGTGTCGATCGGCCGCCCAATCTCGAACACCAAGGTTTACATCCTCGATGAACACCGCAAGCTCGTGCCGCCCGGATGCGCCGGCGAACTCTGCGCCGGTGGTTACGGATTGGCGCGCGACTATCTAAATGACCCGGAGCTAACGGCCGAAAAATTTATCCGCGACCCGTTCGACGACACCCCCGGCGCGCGGCTATATTGCATCGGCGATTTATGCCGTTACTTGCCCGACGGCAACATAGAATATCTGGGGCGTATCGATCGGCAGGTCAAAATCCGCGGCTTCCGGATTGAACCGGGGGAAATCGAAACGGTGCTTGCATTGCACGATGCTGTGCGCGACTGCACCGTGACGGCACGCCCGGACCGGTTCGGCAACAAACGGTTGATTGCTTACGTCGTTCCGACCGACACGCACCACCCTCCAGACGAGGAAGATCTCCGCGCCTTTCTGTCTCAACGGCTGCCCGAGTTCATGGTCCCGGCGGCCTTTGTGACATTGGATAGGCTGCCGCTGAACCCCAGCGGCAAGATCGACCGCGATGTCTTGCCGGCTCCGAAAGCGTTTGTCGACGAACAGGAATTCATCGCACCGCGCACGGAAACCGAGCGCGCGCTGGCGGCGATCTGGTCGCGGCTGATGGGCGTCAGCCGCGTGGGCATTCACGATAACTTCTTCGCGGTCGGCGGACATTCGCTGATGGCCATCCGATTGGTCGCGCGCATCCGCGATCGCTTCGCTGCTGAACTGCCGGTTCGTCAAGTGTTCGAATTACCCACGATTGCTGGGCTGGCGGAGTATCTGGATGGCCAGGCTGACACCCGAGAGCCCCGTCTGCCGCCGATTTTCCGTCGGCCGCGAGAACGGGAGCCGCTGCTTTCGCTTGCGCAGCAGCGTCTCTGGTTTCTCTATCAACTGGACCCGCACAGCGCCGCCTACAATGTTTCGGTTGCGCTGCGACTGACCGGACGGCTGCGCATAGATCTGCTCGTGCGGTGTTTTCAGGAAATTGTTGGTCGGCATGAATCGCTGCGGACCAACTTTCTCCAACGCGACGGCGGGGCCGTGCAGGTGGTGCATGAGCAGTGTCGCGTAGAGTTGGAATCGCGGGATCTGAGTGCGCTGCCAACGGACGAACGCGATTCTACCTGGCAGCAACTGGCGCAGGCCGAGGCCCTGCGACCGTTCGAGCTGGAAAGCGACTCCCTGCTTCGACTGTTCTTGATAGGGCTGGCGGAAAACGATCAGGTGCTGGTGGTGACGATGCATCACATCATCTCCGATGGCTGGTCACTTGGCGTTTTATTCGACGAATTCTCTCAGCTCTATCGCGCCTTCGCGGCCGGAGAGCCATCACCGCTTGACGAGTTGCGGGTTCAATATGCTGATTTTGCTGCGTGGCAACGGTCTTGGTTGAACAGCGATATCCTGCAGCGGCAGTTGGCTTACTGGCGGGCGCAGCTCGACAGCGCCCCGACGCTGCTGGAATTGCCAACTGACCGGCCGCGGCCTGCCGTACAGACATATCCGGGACGGACCCATCTCTTCGAAATTGACGCCGAGTTGACGGCAGGTCTGCGCCAGTTCAGTCGCGAGAGCGATAGCAGTCAGTTCATGACACTGCTCGCCGCGTACGCAGCCATCCTGTCCCGCTATAGCGGCCAGGACGACATCGTCGTCGGTTCTCCGGTTGCTAATCGCAAACACAGCGACACGGAAGCTTTGATCGGCTTTTTCGCCAACACGCTGGCGCTACGGGTCGATCTGTCGGGAGACCCGACGTTTCGCGAGCTTCTCGCGCGGGTCCGCGAGATGACATTGGACGCTTTTGCCCATGACGACCTGCCACTGGAACAGCTTGTCGAGGAGTTGTCGCCGCAGCGGAATCTGGGGCAGTCGCCGATCTTTCAGACGCTCTTCGTCTTGCAGAACGCTCCGCTGCCGGACCTTGAGTTACCGGACCTCGAACTGACAATCATCGACCAGCCGTTGCGGATCGCCAAGTTCGACCTGACGCTCACGTTGGAAGAAACGGACGGAAGACTGCGGGGGGAATTCGAATACAATACGGATTTGTTCGAAGCCGATACAATCTCTCGCCTGGCGACGCACTTCGAGCGGTTTCTGCGTGATGCCGTTGCGCGTCCGGACCAATACGTCTCGCGACTGCAAATTCTATCCGTTGCGGAATGCGAGCGATTGTTAATCCATTGGAACCACGGTGAGATCGTCGATGACAGCGTACCGTGCGTCCCGCAATGGTTCGAGCGGCAAGCCGCCCTCACGCCCGACGCCACGGCACTGGTCTTCGACCACCAGAGCTGGACCTATCACGAGCTGAATGCAGGCGCGAATCAACTCGCCCGCTTTCTCCGCCGCCGGCGCATAGACACAGATATTCCGGTCGGTCTTTGCCTGGAACGAAGCTACGAAATGGTCGTCGCACAACTGGGCGTGCTCAAGGCCGGCGGTGCTTATGTGCCGCTTGATCTAAGCTACCCGGAGGAGCGATTGGCTTTTATGATCCGTGACACGGGCATGTCGCTGCTGCTCACGGAAGCAAAGTGGCTCGCTCGTCATCCGCAGGCTTCAGTGGAATCCGTCTGTTTGGATTCGGATCGGACGCCGATCGCCGGCGAAAGCGAGGCCAATCTCCCCACCTCGCCTGCGCCCGATGATCTGGCATACATCATCTACACTTCCGGATCCACCGGCGAGCCCAAGGGCGTCATGGTCCCTCACAGAGCGCTGGCCAACCACATGCAATGGATGCAGCGGACGTTTGCCATCACCTCGGGGGACCGTGTGCTGCAAAAGACGCCGTTCAGCTTCGACGCGTCGGTGTGGGAATTTTATCTGCCATTATTGACTGGAGGCGTCCTGGTTCTCGCAAAACCGGACGGGCATTTGGACAGCGAGTACCTTGTTGAAGCGATCCGCGAGCACCGGGTGACGGTGTTTCAGGGCGTGCCATCGTTGCTGCGGATGCTGGTCGAAACTGCCGGCTACCAGGATCTCGATTCACTGCGCTACGTGTTCAGTGGCGGCGAGCCGCTAACCGCCGACCTGCGCAACAAGCTGTTTGGGGCTTCGCGCACCGCGGTGTGCAATCTTTACGGTCCGACCGAGGCCTGCATCGACGCGACGTTCCAGGTGTGCTCGCGCGACGAAACAGTGCAGGCGGGTGCGCTCGCGGTTCCGATTGGGCGGCCGATCCAAAATGCGACCGCGTATGTTCTCGACGAACATCAGCAGCCGGTCCCCGCGGGCGTGGCCGGAGAACTTTTCCTAGGGGGCGCACCACTCGCCCGCGGCTATTGGAACCGGCCAGAACTGACCGCAGAGAAGTTTGTCGACAACCCCGTCGGTGACGGGCGGCTGTTCAAGACAGGCGATCGAGTGCGCTGGTCCAGGGACGGCCACCTCGAGTTCCTGGGCCGCACCGACGATCAGATCAAGCTGCGCGGCTTCCGCATCGAGCTCGGCGAAATCGAAGCGGCCTTGCGTACGCACGAGACGGTCCACGACGCCGCGGCGGTCGTCAGCACCGGCCGGCCCGAAGATCCGCGTCTGATCGCGTTTGTGCAGCCGGCCGGGGCGCAGAACGTGTCGATCTCCGAACTGCGTTCGCGCCTGAAGGATCAAATGCCCGAATACATGATCCCAAGCGCGTGGGCGGTGCTTGAGCGATTACCACGGCTGCCGAACGGCAAGATCAACAAAGCGGCGCTGCCTATCGAGGAAGCGGTCAGTCCTGCGGCGCAATCCAAGTTCGCGCCGGCGACCGGCACCGAGGATTTGCTGATATCGATTTGGACGAAGCTTCTCAACCTCCCGCACATCGGGCCGCGCGATAATTTCTTTGACCTCGGTGGCCACTCGCTATTGGCGACACAACTAATATCTCGCTTGCGCCATACATTCTCGGTGGACCTTCCCCTCCGCTCGGTTTTCGAAGGCCCGACGGTCGTTCAACTCGCGCGGGCCGTTGACGACGCTGTGCGGCGCCGGAAGAACTTCGCCCCGTTGCCGCAGATCGCACCGACGCCGCGCGCGGCTAACCTGCCTTTGTCCTTCGCTCAGCAGCGATTGTGGTTTTTGCAGCAGATAGACGCGGGGAACCCGTTTTATAACATGCCGATGGCCTTAGAGGTCCGCGGCCCGCTCGACGTCGCGGTGCTGAAACGATCCATCAATAAGGTCGTACAGCGGCACGAGGCACTTCGCACTTCGTTCGCGACCATCGCCGGAGAACCGGTTCAAATCGTTCGTTCAAATTTTGAGGTGCCATTCGCGATCGTTGATCTGGGAGATCTGTCTGCCGAGCGGCAGATGGCCGAAATCCGCCGCCATGCCGAAGCCGAAGCGCTCCAGGTGTTTGATCTGTCAAAGGATCTTCTTTTACGAACTGTTGTGCTGCGGCTCGATGATGATCACCGCGTCCTGTTGCTGACGATGCACCACATCGTGTCTGATGGCTGGTCGATCGGGATCCTGGTCGACGAATTGGCGCGCCTTTACGCCGCGTTTGCCAACAACGAGGTGTCGCCACTCGCCGAGTTGCCGATTCAATACGCGGACTTTGCGGTGTGGCAACGCAAGCATTTGGCTAGTCACGTGCAGGACGTGCAGATGAGCTATTGGCAGCGGCAGCTTGCCGATGCCCCGTTCTTGCTGGAGCTGCCTGCGGACCACCGCAGACCGGCGGTGCATACTTTTCGCGGCGGACAGGTACCCCTGCGTTTCGATCCCGATCTCTCCGAGCAGTTGCGGGTGTTTAGTCGCAACAACGGTGTCACACTCTTTATGACGCTGCTTGCGGGCTTCACAGCGCTGCTGGCGCGCTATACTCAGCAAGACGACATTCTAGTCGGAACGCCGATTGCCAACCGCAGCCGTGCGGAAATCGAACCGCTGATCGGTTTCTTTGTGAACATGCTGGTGCTGCGCACCGACTTCTCGGACGATCCGGATTTCCGCGAACTGCTGCGCAGGACGCTGCGCACGACCCTCGATGCCTACGCACATCAAGACCTGCCGTTCGAACAGCTCGTGGAGGTGCTGCACACCGAGCGCGACATCAGTCGCAATCCAATCGTTCAAGTCTCGTTCGCGCTGCAGAACGCCCCGATGCCGCCGCTCGAGGTGGAAGGGCTGCGGCTGCAATCTCTCGAACTCGAGGCGCAGACGGTCCGCTTCGACATCGAGGTGCATCTGTGGGATGCGGCCGACGGGATCGAAGGATATCTGCTCTACTACCGCGACATCTTCGAGACGGACACGGTCGCGCGGTTTGGGCGACATTTCGAAAACCTGCTCCGCGCCGCGCTCGTCAACCCGGACGCTCCGGTTTCAGCACTCCCGCTGCTCGATGCCGACGAACGGCAAGCACGGATCGCAGCGTGGGGTGTGAAACCTGAAGAAGCCGCACCTGCCCGCTGCCTGCATCGCTGGTTTGAAGATCAGGCGGAACGAACGCCCGACGCCGTTGCTGTCGTTGTTCCGGCTGTACAAGACGGCAGCCAAACCGACACGCGCCAAACGCTGACTTACAGAGAATTGAATGCGCTTGCGAACCAACTTGCCCACTGTCTGCGCGAGCGCGGGGCCGGACCGGAGGTGCTCGTTGGCCTCTGCATCGGCCGCTCGGTCAATCTGATCATAGGCTTGCTCGGTATCTTGAAAGCTGGCTCCGCTTATGTCCCGCTTGATCCCGATTATCCGCGAGATCGGCTGGCATTCATGCTGGAAGACTCGCGAGCGCCGATCCTGGTCACCGAGAGCCGCTATCGCGATGCGCTCCCGGAAACTTCATGCCATGTTGTACAGATGGACGTGGACGCGGCAACGATCACGGCCTATCCACGGCGCAACCCGGCCAGCAAAGCGGCGCCCGAAAACGTCGCTTATGTGATCTACACCTCCGGATCAACGGGCGAGCCGAAGGGTGTGATGGTTACGCACGCCAACGTTTCGCGCCTGTTTACGACAACTGAACCCTGGTTCACGTTTGACGCCAGCGATGTCTGGACGTTGTTCCATTCCTGCGCCTTCGACTTCTCTGTCTGGGAACTTTGGGGAGCGCTGCTGTATGGCGGACAACTGGTAGTCGTGCCTTATTGGGTTAGCCGGTCGCCGGATGCGTTCCGCCAATTGCTGACTGCAGAAGGTGTTACCGTGCTGAATCAGACGCCATCTGCGTTTCGGCAACTGGTAGCAGCCGACGCGCTCGCGCGTCATCAACCGCTCTTGCTGCGACACATCATCCTCGGCGGCGAAGCGCTCGACCTTCAGAGCCTGCGACCCTGGTTCGATCGTCATGGCGATGCACGGCCGCAATTGACCAATATGTTCGGCATCACGGAAACCACAGTCCACGTGACCTACCGTCGGTTGGTGCGGGCGGATCTTGAATATAGCGGCAGTTTGATTGGCCGCCCGCTTCCGGACCTGCAGTTGTGGCTGCTCGACAAGCATCTGGAGCCGCTGCCTGTCGGGGTGGCCGGAGAGATCTTCGTCGGCGGTGCCGGTGTAGCGCGAGGGTATCTGGATCGCCCGGAATTGGATGCGGTACGTTTCATCGCCAACCCGTTTGATAGCGCCGACACTGGGCGGCTCTATCGGACAGGGGATTTGGCCCGTATATTGCCCGACGGTGACCTCGAATACCTGGGGCGGATCGACGATCAGGTGAAGATTCGCGGCTTCCGCATCGAACTGGGCGAAGTCGAGGCCGTTATCCGCAAGCATCCAGCGATAGACAACGCCGTCCTCGCTGTCCAGGAAGACGAGCCGGGAGACAAGCGGCTCGTGGCCTATCTGAAGGCGGACCCGTCCTATGCGCCTGAGATCTCGGGCGGCCATGATTATCTCGTCGAGTACGCCGCCCAATGGCAAAACGTCTTTGACGAGAGCTACGGCGGCGCCGAGGGCGAACTCGGTTTCAACATTACCGGCTGGAACAGCAGCTACACTGGCCAGCCGATTGCGGCTGAAGAGATGCGGGAATGGGTCACTTCGACTTGTGAGCGGATACTGACCCTCCACCCTAGCGAAGTGTTGGAAATCGGCTGTGGCACGGGGTTGTTGTTGTCGCGTCTCGCGCGGCATTGTGCTCGCTATTGCGGGGTGGATTTTTCGGCCGTCGCAGTCGAGCAGGTCAACCGGCTGAAGGCAAAAATGCCGGCGCTTGATCACGTGACGGTTCAGCAGCGCCCGGCACACGATTTCAGCGGAATCGAGACAGAATCGTTTGATTTGGTCATTCTCAATTCGGTCGCCCAATACTTTCCGAATCTGGATTATCTCTTGCAGGTCTTGGACGGCGCCGTCCGGCTCGTTCGCCGCGGCGGCCATGTGTTTCTCGGCGATTTGAGAAGTTTTCCGCTTCTGCAAGCGTATCATACCTCTGTTCAATTGTTTCAGGCCCCAGACGCTCTGCCGGCGGCGCAATTACGGCAGCGGATCGCCCTGCGCATGGCCCAGGAGGATGAGCTGCTGCTCGATCCCTCGTTGTTCTTCGCGCTACAGCAACAGTTTCCGAAGATCGGTGGGATTCGCGTGCTGGTCAAGCGTGGCCAGTACAAAAACGAAATGCTGTTGTTCCGGTATGACGTGGTGCTTTCGGTGGGCGCCGAAACGGGAGGTGTTAACGTCGACTGGATCAACTGGGAGGACGCTCGGCCATCTCTCGCCGACATGCAGAAAACTCTTCAGGGCAAACGGCCCGAGGTGCTGGCAATTTCGGCCGTCCCCAACGCCCGGGTGCAGACCGAACTGCGGATAGGGGCTTGGCTCGAAACCGCCGCTGACGATGAACCGGTCAAGAGTCTGCGCGGACAATTACAAGAGACGTCCGGCGCTCCCGATCCAGGGGCCCTCGATCCCGAAGCACTCTTCGAATTGGGCGACGCGCTCGGCTATAGTGTCGAAATCAGTTGGGCCGCGGCCAGTCCAGAGGGCCGTTTTGACGTCGTTTTCTATAACGGGTCGCGGCCAGACTGCAACCGGTCGGCCGGGCCGCTCGCGCTTCAGCCGCTATACGCCTACGCGACCAACCCGCTTCGCCGCAAGTTGGCATTGGAGTTGATTCCCAATCTTCGTCGCGCTTTGCAGCAACAACTTCCAGCCTACATGGTGCCCTCGGCATTTGTGATGATCGACGAATTTCCGCTGACGGCGAACGGCAAGCTCGATCGCCGTGCTCTGCCGGCTCTGGACGCAACAACCCGCAGCATTGAAAAAAACTTCGTCGCCCCGCGGACAGACGCGGAACGCATCCTGGTGGAAATTTGGGCTGAGGTTCTTGGTCTCGACCAGGTCGGCGTTACGGAAAACTTCTTCGAATTAGGTGGTGATTCGATTCTCAGCATCCAGATTGTTTCACGCGCCGTTCAGGCGGGCCTGTCGTTGTCACCACGGCTATTGTTCCTGCATCAAACAATTGAAGAGCTGGCTGCCGTAATGGCCGATGAGTCACGGGCCCAAGGAGAAACGGATATCGCCTTTGGCGAAGCACCGTTGACGCCGATTCAACATTGGTTCTTTGAGGCTGAGCAGCCAGAGCCGCACTATTTCAACCAGGCTTTCCTGCTGGAAACGTCTCCGCACCTTGACAGCGAACGGTTGCGACAAGCGCTGCTTCATTTGCCGTCGCATCATTCCGGCCTGCGTCTGCGCTTCTTTCGTGATGGTGGCGTTTGGCGACAGATCTATGCGGAGGATGATAGTGCCGTAGAATTCACGATCGTCGACTGGTCGTCGCAGTCGCCGGATGAGCGACGTGCGACGCTGGAAAACATCGCGGCACATTTACACTCCAGTTTGCATCTTGGCGACGGACCACTGATGCGGGCTGCGCATTTTCAGGGAGCCGCGGGCGAGCCGGGGCGTTTACTGTGGATTGCACATCACTTGTTGGTCGATGGCGTCTCGTGGCGAATCCTGCTCGAGGATTTGGAGACGGCCTGCCAACAATTGGAAGAGGGCAAGCCGATCACACTGCTCCCGGCGACAGCCTCATTCAAGAGTTGGGCGCAGCATCTGCAAGACTATGCCCGGTCTACCAAGCTGCGAGCGGAATTCGAATATTGGCAAAACGTGGCCGCCTCGCCGGTCCGATCGCTGCCATCCGATGGCGTTCCATCGGATGGCGCTGCGGCGAACGAAGCGTCTGCGCGTGACCACGTCACCCGTAATACCGTGTCGCAGTCGTCGTTTCAACTCTCCACGGAATTGACAGACTCGTTGCTGCACGCCGTTCCGCCGGTCTATCGCACGAGAATCGACGAGATACTACTGACGGCACTAGTACAAACCTTTGCCGACTGGGGCGGCGAGCGTGCGTTGTTGTTGGACCTGGAAGGTCACGGTCGCGAAGAATTGTTCCCTGACCTGGACGTCGCACGAACCATCGGTTGGTTCACCACTATTTTCCCGGTCCGCCTCAGCTTGCCAGACGACGAGTCACCCGGGGAAGCGATCAAGTCCATTAAAGAACAACTGAGGCGGGTTCCAAAACATGGAATCGGCTATGGCCTGCTGAGGTACCTGGCCGACGATTTGTCGATACGCGCTTCATTGAGTAACCAGCCGCAGCCCGAGGTCGTCTTCAATTACCTCGGACAGCTCGATGTCACGATCAGGAAATCACGCTATTTCCGTCCCGCGGCCGAGCCAAGCGGGCCGCCGGTCAGCCCGCGGTACCGGCGACGACATCCACTCGCAATCGACGCTTCCATTATTTCGGGCAGGCTGCTCATTGAGTGGACCTTTATCGCCCGGCGTTTCGAGAGCAAAACGATCGGGCGATTGGGGAAAACATATTTGGACCGGTTAGCAGCTTTGATCGAACATTGCCGCAATCCAGGCATCGGCGGTTTCACCCCCTCGGATTTCGCTGCGGCCCGGGTCGGCAAAGCAAATCTGGATCGATTACTGTCCAAACTACAGCAACAGTCGCACTGATAACCTTCCAGCGATAACCTTCCAGCCGGCACACACTCATCATGAATGACGATCGGCTTGTCGAGGACATTTATAATCTGACACCGCTGCAACAGGGAATGCTGTTTCACGGCTTGTACACGCCGGATTCAAGCGCGTACTGGGAGCAGTTGTGCCTAACGCTCTGCGGTGACCTTGACCCGGTCGCATTCCGCTACAGCTGGCAGGATGTCGTCGCCCGTCATCCGGCGCTACGGACGCATTTTCATTGGGAGGAATTGGACGAGCCGTTGCAGGTCGTGCAGTCCGAAGTCAGATTGGCTTGGCACGAAGAGGATTGGCGGTCCCTTTCACCTTCCGCGTTCGACATTCGCTTGCGAGAGTTGCTTGATGCGGATCGCCAGTGCGGGTTTGACTTTGGTAAGCCACCATTGATGCGGTTCTATTTGATCCAGGGACCGGGTGACAGTTTCACCTTTATCTGGGGTCACCATCATATCCTGCTCGATGGCTGGAGTGGGGCGATTGTTTTTCTCGACTTGGCGGCTTTCTATGAAGCGCGCTGCCAAGGAGAGGTCGCTCGGCTACCGCGCCCCCGGCCGTTCCGAGATTATATCCTATGGCTGCAGGATCAGGACGACCAGCCTTCCCGAACTTTTTGGCGCAGCCATCTGCAGCAAATACCCGGCCCCGCCAAGGTTCAGGTAGGCGAACTGATCAGCGGTGCTAAGCCAATACCGCAGCGATATCGCCAACAAGCGCGAACCTTATCGAAATCGGCGACCGACTGCTTGCAATCGTTCCTGCGGCGCAATCGGCTGACCTTGAACGCGGTTATTCAGGGCGCGTGGTCGCTGCTATTGAGTCATTACAGCGGCGAGTTCGACGTTGTATTCGGCACCGTGGTCTCCGGCCGGTCGCCGGACCTGCATGGCGCCGAACACATGGTTGGGTTGTTGATCAATACCATACCGGTTCGCGTCGTACTCGATCCCGCCGCAGAAGTGCAGCCATGGCTGCACAACCTGCAAGCGGCGCAAGTAGAGCGTGGCCGGCATGCCCATTTATCGCTGGCTGAAATCCTGTCCTGCAGTGGGCTTCCGCCGGACATTCCCTTGTTCGAGACCATTCTGTCGGTCGAGAACTATCCGGTCGGCGCCTTGTCAGATCAATATCCATCGACGTTCCGCATCGAACGTCTGGAAGCCTTCGAGCAGACCAACTATCCGCTCGCCGTTGTCGTCTCGCCCGACGATGGCGGGATAGTGCTGAAAATCACCGCCGATGCAGACCGCTTTGCTAGAGAAACCGTGGAGCGGATGCTAATCCATTTTGCCAACTTGATAGTTGGGATCGCCGAACGGCCGGCGGCAAGGCTCGTCGATCTAGCACTTGAACCTGCCGTCAACCTCCCATTGCAACCGGGCACGTCGTACGCGCCGGAGCGGCGATCGGACGGCGCCGGCATTCATCGTTGTTTCGAATGGCAGGCGCAACAGACTCCTCAGGCGACAGCCGTTATCAGCGAAACGGGGAGTCTCTCGTATGGCGAACTGAATGAACGGGCCAATCGGCTGGCAAGATACCTGCAGGATCAGGGAACCGGTCCGGATGACTTGGTTGGCATCTGTGCCAATCGCTCTCTTGAGATGGTCGTGGCGCTGCTTGGTGTGCTGAAATCCGGGGGCGCCTACGTCCCTCTTGATCCCGGTTATCCCGTCGAGCGACTGCGCTTCATGCTAGCCGATGCTGGACTCTCGCTGGTGCTGACGGACCCTTCGCTTCCGGTAGCACTGGGCGAAGAATTGACGACTGGGTCGCCATTGGCAACCCGCCTCGTGGACCTTAAACGCCATAAACACCTGTTCGCCGGTTATGCCGCGGATAACATTCGCGGCGATTCGACGACCGCCGAGGACCTGGCTTACGTAATTTACACATCGGGATCAACCGGCCGTCCCAAGGGGGTCATGATCACACATGGCGCCTTGTTGAATCATATGCACTGGATGATCGGCGAGTTTTCCTTTCATGACCCGGTGCGCGTGTTGCAAAAGACTCCCTTCAGCTTCGATGCTTCCGTCTGGGAGTTCTTCCTGCCGCTGATGTGTGGCGGGACGCTGGTGCTGGCCAAGCCAGACGGACACCAGGATTTGGATTACTTGGTAGACATTATCCGCGCACGCCAGATCTCGGTGCTGCAAGGGGTCCCATCGTTTCTGGAATTGTTGGTTGCACACGAAGGGTTCGGCGCATGCACCTCCCTGACGCATGTCTTCAGCGGCGGAGAAATCCTGACCGAATCTCTGCGGCAGCGGTTACAGGCGCGCATCTCGGCCGTATTTTGTAATTTATATGGCCCAACGGAAACTTGTATCGACGCCACCTTTCATGTTTGTCCGGCCGATGGCAATCCGGCGACAAACGACCGCGTCCCGATTGGCCGACCGATCGCGAATGCATTCGTTAGTGTCCGTGACGCGTGGGGTCACATAGCGCCGCTGGATGTCGCCGGCGAACTGTGGATTGGCGGTCAGGGACTGGCTCGCGGCTATTGGAACCGACCCGAACTAACCGAAGAAAAATTCGTCCTGGACCCGGCCGGCAGTGGCCGCGTGTACCGGACAGGCGATTTGGTGCAACGCCGGTCCGACGGCACCCTGCAGTTTCTCGGGCGGCTCGACCAACAAGTGAAACTGCGGGGCTACCGGATCGAACTTGGTGAAATCGAAGCGGTTCTCGAACAGCATCCCGCTGTCGGCCGCGCCATTGTCGTGGTCGGTAAAGACCACTCGGACCGCTCGTATCTGGTGGCCTACATCATGCCGTCCGGCGACCGGGAGGGCATCGAGGCTAAGGTCTGCGAAACCATGAGGCAGATGCTGCCGAGCTACATGATCCCCGTCAATTGCGTGGTCGTGGACAATTTCCCGCAAACTCCAAACGGGAAGGTGGACCGTCGCCAATTGTCGACCTGGCAGCCTCCATCCGCGTTATCCAACGGCTACATTGCACCGGGATCGGAGACAGAACAACAAGTCGCGGCGATTTGGGAGCAAGTCTTGAACCTGAAAGAGATCGGCGTCCACGACAACTTTTTCCAACTGGGCGGGCATTCTCTCACAGCCATGCAAGTGCTCTCGCGCATCCGCGATGTGTTCCAGATCAAGCTTTCACTGCGCATGTTGTTCGATCTGCCGACCGTGTCCGAGTTGGCCCGACGGATCGAAACGCATCAAACCGCGCATTTCGCCTCACACACCTCTGGCGCCGAGGATGGGGACGAAATTGAGGAAATATCGATATGAAGTCAGTCGACGACTTTCTGGCGGAGCTAGGGGGCGCCGGTGTCCAGGTCTCGGTCGACGGCGACAACCTGCGGTGCCGCGCGCCAAAGGGACGACTCACACCTGAACTGCGTCGCGAAATTACGCTGCGCAAAGCGGAAATTCTCCAGACCCTCGGATCGCCGAAGGCCGCATGGCCCGAACCCGACGGACACATCCGGCGGGCCGGTCGCGATTGCCACTTGCCTCTGTCTTCGGCGCAGCAGCGGCTGTGGTTTCTCGCCCAATACGAAGGCGAAAGCTCCGCCTATTCGATACCCACCGCCCTCCGTCTCAGGGGCGAATTGGAAATCAGCGCACTGCGCAAAAGCATCAACCAAATTGTCGAACGACACGAGGTCCTGCGAACGGTTTTTCCAGCCAAGGACGGTCTGCCACTGCAACGAATTCTTGCTGTCGCCCCGGTGGAAATTCCGGTTTACGATCTGCCGACGGCTGGCGGCGACCAGCAGCTCGATAAGATTCAGCACTGGATCGCGGCAGAAACGGCCCGGGCTTTCGACCTTTTCGCCGGGCCATTGTTGCGCGTCAAGTTGTTCCGGCTCGCCGCTGACGATCATGTCCTGCTGGTGATCACCCATCACATTATCTCCGACGCTTGGTCAGTTGGCGTCTTCACCCGCGAGTTTTCTGAACTGTACAGCGCCGCATGTTTGCATCGTGCGCCGTCACTCCCTGCACTCGAGATCCAATACGCCGATTTTGCAGTCTGGCAGAGTGAACGTCTCGATAGCGGCGTCTACGACGAGCAGCTCAAATATTGGGAAAAGCAGCTGCGGGGAGCACCTCCGCTGCTGCAGCTTCCCTGGGACCGCCCGCGTCCCGCCACTCAAACGCACCGCGGGGGAACTCGGTTATTTCAATTCGGCGAGACCCTGACCTCGAGGCTGAAGGAATTCAGCCGCCAGAACCGCTGCAGTATCTTTATGACGCTGCTGGCCGGGTTCTCGGCTCTGCTCGCGCGATACAGCGGTCAAGACCAAGTGGTCGTCGGGTCCCCGATCGCCAACCGAGGTCAGAGTCAGCTCGAGCCTTTGATCGGTTTTTTTGTCAATACCCTGGCGCTGCGCGTCGACCTGTCGGACGATCCTTCGTTCCTGGAGCTGGTGGCGCGAACAAAGCACCTGGCACTCGAGGCCTTTGCTAATCAAGACGCACCCTTTGAAGACCTGGTGGAGAAGCTGCAACCGGAGCGCAGCCTCAGCTATATGCCGCTCTTTCAGGTGATGTTTGTACTGCAGAATGCACCGATATCGGAACTGGCGCTGCCGGGGCTGACCGCGTCGTTGCTGGATATCTCCCGCGATACGACGAAATTCGATCTCACACTGGTCATCGACGATGATGGTAGTCGGCTGAGGGGATCATTCGAATACAGCGCCGACCTATTTGACGCTTCAACGATCCAGCGGATGGCCGGACATTTCGAAAACCTGCTCGACCGGATGACGCGGGAGCCCGGCATTCGTGTTTCTGAACTGGATTTTCTGAGTGGGGACGAAGTCGAACTGCTGCTGCACAGTTGGAATGACACTGCGATCGACTTTCCGTGCGACGCGTGCATTCAACAACTGTTCGAATATAAAGCGGCCGAAACACCCGCGGCCATCGCATTGGTGTTCCAGGATCAACAGCTGACGTATGCTGAATTGAACAGCCGCGCCAACCGGTTGGCGGGTCATCTGATCGCGCTCGGGGTCAGGCCCGACGCCCGCGTCGCCGTCGCGGTGGAACGCAGTCTCGAGATGGTTGTAGCACTACTGGCCACGCTCAAGGCGGGTGGTGCCTATGTGCCGCTCGATCCTGCCTATCCAGCCGAACGCCTGGCCTTTATGATCGCCGACAGCGCTCCTCACGTGCTGCTCACCCAGCAAGCAGTGCTGCCCGGCCTCGGCGAACTGCCCGATACGCTGCCGGTTCTCGCCCTCGATGCCAGTGCGCCCGCCTGGGCCGCCTTACCGGACACCAACCCGCAGCCCGCAACACTTGGGCTGACTTCCGCAAACCTCGCCTACGTTATCTACACCTCAGGCTCCACGGGCACGCCAAAAGGCGTCATGGTCGAGCACGCGAATGTCGTCCGCTTGTTTGCATCGACCGCATCGCTCTTTCAGTTCAATGCCGATGACGTTTGGACGCTATTTCACTCTTATGCGTTCGATTTCTCCGTCTGGGAACTCTGGGGAGCCTTGCTGTATGGCGGACGGCTCATCGTCATCCCCCATTTCCTCGCGCGCTCACCACGAGATTTCTATCACCTACTTTGTGAACAAGGCGTCAGCGTCCTCAATCAAACGCCGAGTGCGTTCCGGCAGCTCATGGCCGCGCAAGCCGAAACTCCGCAGGTTCAACACCGCTTGCGACATGTCATTTTCGGCGGGGAAGCGCTTGAGATAGCTAGCCTGAAGGCCTGGTACGCCAGGAACGACGCGAGCAAGACCAATCTCGTCAACATGTACGGCATTACCGAAACGACCGTTCATGCGACCTATCGTGTGCTTCAGCCGCATGACACCCAATCTCGTTATGGCAGCCCGATCGGTGTGCCTCTTGCCGATCTTCGCATCTATCTTTTGGATAAACATGGGGCGCCGGCGCCGCTGGGTGTTGCGGGGGAGATCTACGTCGCCGGCGCCGGTGTGGCGCGCGGTTATATGAACCGGCCTGAGTTGACGGCGGAGCGCTTTCTGACCGATCCGTTCGCGGTCGAGGCGGGCACTGCCGGAAGGCGGATGTATCGCACCGGCGATCTGGGACGCCGGCTTGCTGACGGCACGATCGAATTCCTCGGCCGTAACGACCATCAGGTCAAGATCCGCGGATTCCGCATCGAAGTCGGCGAGATCGAGGCCCGGCTGTTGGACTATCCGGGGATGGACGAGGTCGTCGTGCTGGCGCGCGAGGACCATCCCGGCGAAAAACGGCTGGCAGCTTATTTCACCGGCGCGCCGGAGGTCACCGCCGCCGACCTGCGCCGCCACCTGGCGCTCGCGCTGCCGGACTACATGATGCCCGCCGCCTATGTCCGGCTCGATGCCCTGCCGCTCACCCCGAACGGCAAGCTCGACCGCGGCGCTCTTCCAGCACCTGGTGAGAGCGCCTTTGACAAACCCGGCTACGCGGCCCCGGAGGGACCGGTCGAGACCGCGCTCGCTGCCATCTGGGCCGGTCTGCTGCGTATCCAAGGCGTGGGGCGCCACGACAACTTTTTCGAACTCGGCGGGCATTCGCTAATGGCCATCCAAATGGTCTCGCGGATCCGCGACCGCTGTGGCTGCGAATTAACGGTTCGTGAAGTGTTCGAATCACCGACAATTGCCGGGATGGCTGCCCATCTCGACCTGCGTCAGAAGAACACCAAATCGACATCCCGCCCTCCACCCATTTACCGCCTTGAGCATGACGGCCCGCTGCCGCTTTCACTGGCGCAAGAACGCCTGTGGTTTCTCGACCAGCTTGAGCCGGGAAATGCGTTCTACAACATTCCGTTCGCTTTTCGCTGCACGGGTCATCTCGACATCCCCGCGCTGGAACGGACGATCAACGAAGTAATCCGGCGGCATGCGTCGCTGCGTACGACCTTTTCCGAGATCGACGGCAAGCCATTTCAGAAGATTCACGAAAACTTTGACATCGCACTTGCCCGCCAGACTCTGAGCCATCTTGAAGCAGACCGACGCGAAGCGGAAGCCCGGCGATTGGCTCTTGCAGAAGCGCTAAAACCATTCTGCCTCAAAAGCGGACCGTTGGTTCGCGCCACGTTGATCGAGATGGCGCCGCGCGACTATGCCTTGCTGCTGACGATCCATCACATCGTCGCCGACGGCTGGTCAATCGGCGTTCTGGTGCGCGAACTCTCGCAGATCTATCCGGCCCTTGTCCGCGGTGAACCCTCACCATTGCCGGATCTAGCAATCCAGTTTGCCGATTTCGCCGTCTGGCAACGCGCGTGGCTCGATGGCGAGAAATTGCAAGCGGAAATAGATTACTGGATACGGCAGTTGCAGGGCGCGCCTCAGGTTGTTGAGATCCCCGCCGATTTTCCTCGGCCGGCGGTTCAGACCTTTCGCGGTGATACCAGCTCCTTTCATTTGCCGCGCGCGGCGACGGACCGCCTGAAGCTGCTCAGCGAGGCAGCCGACGCCAGCTTGTTTATGATGTTGTTAGCCGGTTTTGCAGCATTGCTGCGCCGGTACACTGGCGAAGACGAGTTTCTGATCGGTTCGCCGATCGCCAATCGGAATCAGGACGCGATCGAGCCATTGATTGGCTTCTTCGTCAATACCCTCGCGTTGCGCGCGGATCTGACAGGCGATCCGGAGTTTTTGGAGCTTCTCAGGCGCGTGCGCCAGACGGCGCTCGATGCCTATGCCCATCCGAACGTCCCGTTCGAATATCTCGTCGAGCGATTGCAGCCTGCTCGCGATATGCGCCGTAACCCGCTCGTGCAGGTCTCCTTTGTCTTCCAAAATACACCGTTTTCGGTCCCTCAAATCGAGGGCCTGGAAATGCGGCAAATGCCAGCCAAGACCGGCACCGCGCGTTTCGATTTGGAAGTCTTTCTGTGGGAAGAAGATGGCGGCTTGCGCGGCGAATTCGCCTACGGCACGGACCTGTTCGAAGCGGCGACGATCGCGCGACTGGTTGGTCATTTCGAGACGCTGTTGAGGGGGGTCGCGGACGACCCGCACCGCCCTGTCTCCGCCTTGCCGCTGCTTACAAAGGAAGAGCGCCGCCTGCTGCTTGTCGACTGGAATGCGACGGCTGCGGACTTTCCGCGCGAGAAATGCGTTCACGAGTTATTTGAAGAACAGGCCGCCCGCCACCCAAACGAAATTGCGGTTGCCTGTGGGAGGCATGCCTTAACGTATGAGGACCTTGATGCCCGCGCGAACCAGTTGGCGCGGCACCTGTCGACGTTGGGCGCGGGTCCGGGTGTTTTGATCGGGATTTGCCTGGAGCGAAGCCTCGACTTGGTGGTCGGAATTCTCGGCGTCCTCAAAGCCGGCGCGGCGTACGTCCCGCTGGATCCCAGCTATCCGCATGATCGACTTGCCTTCATGATCGACGACGCGCGACTGGCGCTCCTGTTGACCGAAAGCAAGTTGCAGCCACGGTTGGCGGATCATCGGGCGCAGACATTGCGTCTGGACAGCATCTTTGAGTTGATCGCTCGGCAAAAAGCCACGAAGCCGGCTTCGATGGTCGGTCCGCGGGACTTGGCCTATGTCATCTACACATCCGGTTCGACCGGACGCCCGAAGGGCACACTGCTTGAACATCGCAACGTCGTCAATTACCTGGCCTGGGCGCGCGCCCGCTATGCAGTGGCGGAAGGCGCCGGTGCGCCGGTCAATTCTTCGATCAGCTTCGACGCGACAGTGACCAGTCTGATCACCCCGCTCGTTTCTGGACGTCGCGTCGAACTGCTGCCGGAACAAGACGAAATCGAACATCTTTGTGCTGCGCTGAGGTCGGAACGGGACTTCAGCCTGGTGAAGATCACGCCCGCCCATCTCGATATGCTCAGCCGTCTCCTAGGCGAGATTCCGTTCACTGGACGGACACGGGCGTTCATCCTCGGCGGCGAAGCGCTGACGGCGGACCATATCGCCTATTGGCGCAAATTCGCGCCAGACCTGTGCTTGATCAACGAATACGGACCGACGGAGACGGCAGTCGGCTGCTGTGTGTACGAGGTTCCGCGGGAAGCGCCGATTTCCCAAACCGTCCCGATCGGGCGGCCGATCGCAAACACACAACTTTACGTTCTCGACGAGCATCTTCAACCCGTCCCTGTCGGCGTTCCCGGGGAGCTTTTCATCGGGGGAGCCGGTGTTGGACGCGGCTATCTTCATCGCGAAGAGCTGACGGCCGAGCGTTTTATTGCTGATCCGTTTTCGCCGCAGCCGGACGCACGCCTCTACCGGACGGGCGATCGCGCTCGCTTCCTGGTCGACGGCAATCTCGAATTCCTCGGCCGCCTGGATTCACAAGTAAAACTGCGTGGCTACCGGATTGAAACTGGCGAAATCGAGCGCGTACTCGCGGACAACCCCTCGGTCGACAAGGTCATGGTGGTGGTGCGCCATGATCAGCCCGGTGACGCAAGGCTGGTCGCTTATTTGGTACCGAGGGTTGCGCCTGCCGATGCGGCCGTCGACGCAACCGCCGCAACCGATGCCGTCGACCACGAGCAGGTGACGCAATGGCAACACGTGTTTGCCAACAGCTACGCCGGTTCACAAAGCGCCGACGATTTGACGTTCGACATCGCCGGCTGGAACAGCAGTTATACCGGGGCACCGATCCCGGCTGATGAAATGCGCGAATGGGTCGAGCAAACAGTGCATCGCATTCGCTCCTATCGTCCGCGCCGCATTTGGGAAATTGGCTGTGGCACCGGCTTGTTGCTGTCACGGTTGGCGCCGTACGCCGCATCCTACTTGGGAACCGACTTCTCGGAGACCGCGCTTCGCCGCGTACGGCAGATGATCGAAGGGAACCCTGATTTTGCAACTGCGCGAGTATTGCATCGCGCCGCCGATGATTTCACGGACGTTGCAGGGCCGTTCGACACGATTGTTCTCAACTCGGTCATTCAATATTTCCCAGGCATCGACTACCTGCTGGCCGTACTGGACGAAGCCGCGAAACGGCTCGCGCCGGGGGGGCGAATATTTCTCGGAGATGTGCGCTGTTTGCCGCTGTTGGAAATGTTTCATGCCTCGGTAGAGGCCTATCGGGCTTCCGATACTTCGCCAGTGTCGGGGATCAGACAACGTATCCACGAACGCATGTCACGAGAAGAAGAACTGTTGCTGGATCCGCAATTCTTTTTCGCATTGAAATCACGATATCCAGGCCTGACCCACACTGAGGCGAACCTCAAGCGCGGAAAGCATTGCAATGAATTGCTGCGCTTCCGCTTTGATGCCACGTTGCATTTTGATCCGACCGCCTCCGCGCCAGCTGAGGTCACGTGGCACGACTGGAGCACCGGCGAATTTTCCCTGTCCGGGCTGCGCGAGCTTCTGGATGGGCAGAAGCCGGCAGTGTTCGCCCTGCGCGGTTTGCCGAACGCGCGTCTGAGTCACGACGTGATCTTTCTGCAGGAATTGCGCTCCGCGGCAGGCGCGCTCTCCTTAGGGCAATTGATGCGACGGATGCACACAGCGCCCATGGCCGATGTGGATCCCGAGCATCTGTGGGCCCTCGGCGCGGAACTGGGCTATCACGTCGAAATTGCCGTCTCCGAGGAGCCGTCCCAATTTGATGTGATCTTTAAGCGGAAAGGCGCAGAAGCGGATGCGACGGTTTCACAGCCAATCTCGGTCCGCGCTTTCATTGAGCCGCCAAAACCTTGGCGGCGCTATGCCAACGATCCGCTCCGCTCGCGGCGCCATCAGCGCCTTGCGCAGGAGCTGCGCGTGCTGGCCGAGTCGAAACTTCCCGACTACATGGTCCCCTCCGCTTTTGTGATGCTGCGAGAATTCCCGCTGACGTCCAACGGGAAGGTCGACCGCGAAGCACTTCCGCCGCCGTCCGTCCGGCCGGCGGACGAAAAGCTGATTGCGCCCCTGACCCCGGACGAAGAAGTGTTGGCCGCCATTTGGGCGGACGTTCTGGGGCTCGATCGTGTCGGCACGCATGATGATTTCTTTGCATTGGGTGGCCATTCGCTGCTGGCCACGCAAGTGATCTCGCGAGTCCGCGAAGCCTTCGCTGTCGAACTGCAGGTCCGCACGATCTTCCAAGCGCCCACGATTTCCGGCTTGGCGCAGCGCATCGTGGATCTGCGCGCGACGGCCGCCAACATGCCGCCCGCATCTCCCCTTGAACCCCAACCACGCGGCGATCACGTTCCGTGTTCTTTTGCCCAGGAGCGCCTTTGGCTTCTCGATCGCCTGGAGGAAAAATCTCCGGCCTACAATATCGCGTCAACGATCCGGCTTAGCGGAGCGCTGAACGTCGACGGGCTGCGGTGTAGTTTACAGATGCTGGTCGATCGTCACGAAGCGCTGCGAACCACTTTTCCGGCAACGCCCGACGGAGAGCCTCGGCAATACGTTGCCGCTCAGGTGGATTTCCAGTTGCCAGTGATTGATATTGAGCATTTTGCGGAAAATGCCCAGCTCGAACAACTGCAAACCGTGAGCGCGGAAGTGCATCAGTGTCGTTTCGACCTGCAGCGCGGCCCGCTGCTGCGCGCCGTCCTGGTGCGCCGGAACGAGCACGAGCACGTTCTTTTCATGTGCATGCACCACATCATCTCGGATGGCTGGTCGATCGGGGTGCTGAACAGCGAACTCGCGGAATTGTACACGGCGTTTGTCGAGGCGCGCGCGCACCGCCTGAACCCGCTGCCCGTGCAATACGCCGATTATGCGATTTGGCAGCGCAATTGGCTGCATGGCGACGTACTGCAATCGCAGGTCGCCTACTGGAAAGCGCAATTGGCGGGGGCGCCACCCGTGTTGGAATTGCCAACCGATTTTCCGCGTCCGGCGGTGCAGAGTTTCCAAGGTGAGATGGAAACTTTCGAGTTGGATCGAGCGCTGACCGATGGGTTGGACGCGCTCAGCCGCCGACACGGCGTCAGCCTTTACATGATACTGCTGTCGGTGTTTGCCGTGCTGCTTTCCCGATACAGCCGGCAAAAGAATTTAGTGATCGGTTCACCGATCGCTGGCCGCCGCAACCGTGAAATCGAGTCCGTGGTTGGCTTTTTTGTCAATACACTGGCGCTTCGCATTGATCTGGAGGGCGATCCGGGGTTCACGCAACTGCTCGCGCAAGTTCGCAAATCTGCGCTCGATGCCTACGCGCATCAGGACGTGCCCTTCGAACATCTGGTGCAAGAGCTTCACCCCGAGCGCAGCTTGAGTCATGCGCCGATTTTTCAAGTCATGCTGATCCTACTGAATACTCCCTTGTCTCAAATCCATGTCCCCGACCTCACATTGGCTCCGATGGAATCGAACACGGCGACGGCCAAATTCGACCTGACGCTGTGCTTTGGACCGGGCGAAGGCGGAATGTGGGGCTGGTTCGAGTACCGCACCGATTTGTTCAAACGCTCGACGATTCGACGCCTGATCGGGCACCTCGTGACGCTGCTCAAAGCAGTCGTCGCGGATTCGGCGTCGCCAGTCGATCGGCTGCCGTTGATGACGGCCGGCGAACGTCAGCGGATTTTGAGCGATCTGCGCGAGACGGGTGATCCAGCCGAGCCATTCATTGCCGTGCCGCGACGGTTCGAGGAGCAAGCCGAAGCAACTCCCGATCAGGTGGCGGTCGAATTCGACCGCCTCTCGTTGAGCTACTGCGAACTGAACTGCCGCGCGAATCGACTGGCGCACCGGTTGGTCGAGCTGGGGGTCGGCCCCGACTCGCGCGTCGGGATTTGCCTGGAACGCGGTTTCGACCTGGTCACGAGCGTCCTGGCCGTACTCAAGTCTGGCGGCGCCTACGTGCCGTTGGATCCGCAGTATCCGCGGGAGCGCCTGGCATTCATGCTTGAAGATGCGCAAATCGACCTTCTGCTGACCCAGCAGACGCTCCAGGCCAGGATTCCGCAGTTACTGGCGCCGGTCATTTTTCTTGACAACGCCGAGTGTATCGCATTGGGCGACCAAAGTGAAAACCTCAACGCGTCAGTGGATCGCAACCATCTCGCCTATATCATCTACACCTCAGGCTCGACCGGTCAGCCAAAGGGAATTGCCATGCGGCACGGAGCGCTGGCCAATCTGATCCACTGGCAGCTGACAGCCTTGCCCGATTTTGGGCCGGCGCGAACGTTGCAATTCACTTCGCTAAGTTTCGATGTCTCGTTCCAGGAAATCTTTTCCACGTGGTGTTCGGGTGGGACGCTGGTGCTGATAAACGACGAAACGCGACGAGACCCACGCGCCTTGGTCCGCTGTCTCGATAGCGGGCAGATCGAGCGCCTGTTCCTGCCGTTCGTCGCGCTGCAGCAACTCGCACTATTTGCTGGTGAAGAGAACGTCACAAGCTTGCCGCTGCGCGATATCATCACAGCCGGAGAACGGCTAAGGATTACGCCCGAGCTTTCGGAACTGATGCGCCGATTGCCAAATTGCCGGTTGCATAACCATTACGGTCCGGCGGAAACGCACGTGGTCACCGCATTCACGCTTTGCGGCAACGTCACGAACTGGCCAGAGTTGCCGCCGATCGGTCGCCCAATCGCCAACACCCAGATATACATCCTGGACGAACACCGGCAACCGGTGCCGCCCGGCGTCACCGGAGAACTCTACATCGGCGGCGAGTGCCTGGCTCGGGGTTATTGGCGCCGGCCCGAGTTGACCGAGCAGCGGTTCGTTCCGCATCCGTTTTCCGCAGATGACAACAACCGTTTGTATCGAACTGGCGACTTGGCCCGTTGCCTGGATGACGGCAACATCGAGCTTTTGGGGCGCTGCGACGATCAGGTGAAGATTCGCGGATTTCGTGTCGAACCGGGTGAGATCGAGGTCCTGCTGGCCAAATTGCCCGCCGTCAGCGACGTTGTTGTCGTCGCCAGAGAAGACATTCCCGGCCAATGTCGACTAGTCGCATATGTGGTGCCACACCCGGAGCATACAATCGGCGAAAGCGAACTGCGCGATTTCGCTCGTGCGTCGCTGCCCGACTATATGGTGCCGGCCGCTTACGTAATGATGGACTGTTTGCCGTTGACACCCAGCGGCAAGGTGGACCGGCGCGAGCTTCCAGCTCCCGATGCAGCCAGCGGTGCATCCCGCAATTTTGTTCCGCCGCGCAACTTGGATGAATTTCAAATCGCCGAGATATGGGAGTCCGTGCTCGATCGGCATCCCATCGGGGTCAAAGACGATTTCTTTGAACTCGGCGGCCATTCGCTGCTTGCGGTGCGCGTGATGGCTCGCATCGAAAGAGCCTGGGGTGTGCATTTGCCGCTGGCATCGCTCTTTCAGTGCCCAACAATTGAACTTTTGGCCAGCCGGTTGCGTCAACACCCAAGTTCGGTCCACGGCTCATGTTTGGTGCCCCTCCGGCCGACTGGCTCACTCACGCCTTTCTTCATGGTGCCCGGCGCTGGGGGCAATGTGTTGTACTTGTATGATTTGGCCCGGCGGTTGGGGCGCGACCAACCGTTCTACGGCTTGCAGGCCATGGGCCTCGATGGTCAAACTTCGCCCGCGGCAAGTGTCGAAGCGATGGCCGAGCAATATGTCCGCGAAATCACGGCGATCCAGCCGGCTGGTCCTTATATTATCGGCGGCCATTCGTTCGGCGGCGCCATAGCTTTCGAAATCTCCCAGCAGCTGCAGCGGGCAGGATACCCGGTCGCGCTGCTGGCGGTGTTTGACACTAACGCACCGCATACGGTCCGGCCCTCGCCTCATCCCGGACCGGACGATGCCGCTTGGCTGGCTGAGATCGGTGCGATCATCGGCGAGCTGTCAGGCCGCGATATCTCGATCTCGCTCGCCGCGTTACGAGGTCTGGATGCCGAGCAACAGCTGACCGCGTTTCGGTCCAGTTTGATCGAGAGTGACTGGTTGCCGCCCGAGACGACGCTAACTCAGGTGCGCGCTTTCGTCGAAGTTTACAAAGCCCATATCCGGCTGGAGTATCGGCCGCGCGCTCCAATCCCCACACGCATCCTCCTGCTCAAGGCCCTGTACCGGTCACGGGCGGATCAGAACGATCCAATTTTGGACCAGGTTTTGGGACCGGCGTGGGGTTGGGACGATCTGGCCCTGGGAGAGGTCGATATTGCTGCGGTTCCGGGCAATCACTTAACCATGATGACAGAACCGCACGTCCAAGTCACAGCGGACTCCCTGCGGCGACGATTGCTAAAATACCAACAACGCTAGCTATAAACATTGCACGAGGGATACAACCTTGTCCTACTCCACTACGCGGGTGAGCGGCGGCTGGTTTATCGTTCCCGTACGCCGTCCGGCACCGCGATGGCGACTAGTCTGTTTCCCATACGCGGGTGCAGGTGCGTCGATCTATTTTTCCTGGGCCAAATATCTCGCCGAGCGAGAGATTGAAGTGTGGAACGTTCAATACCCCGGACGAGAAACCCGCTTGGCCGAAGCACCAGCGCGAGAATTTTCTGCGATGGTTCAGCAATTAACCGATGCCTTGCGGCCCTTGGAAGCAGCCGGCGTTCCGCTGGCATTTTTCGGCCATAGCATGGGTGCGGTACTCGCCCACGAGGTGGCCTGCCAGTTGTTCCGGCAACACCGGTTGCTGCCGGTCGGTTTATTCTTGTCGGGCCGTAATGCGCCGTCGCTTCGGCGCGAACCACCCCGTCTGCACCTTTTACCGCCCGAAGAATTGCTGGATGCTGTGGCCGAATTCGGCAACTTATCCGAGGCGATACGCAATGAACCAGAGTTGATCGAGCTATTGATCCCTGCTCTTCGCGCGGATTTCGCTTTATTGTACGACTACCATCAGTGCTGGGATGCCAGGCGTGTGGTACGAATACCCTGCCAACTCTCCGTCTTCGGTGGCGATCAAGATCCTTGGACGCAAGCCGATGGTCTGGCGCACTGGCAACAATTCGTTTGTGGCCAATTTCGCCTGCGAACCTATGCCGGCGGGCACTTTTTTATCAATCAATTTTATCACAAAATCTGGCTGGCTATCGAAGAGGATTTGATTGAGATGGGTAAACGCGCTGCTACATAGGTAGCATCAGTCTTCTTTTGCACCTTCTCACGATGAACAAACCACACGAGTCACCGTTATGTCGTGCTGTTTAGCGTTCGCTCAACCATTTGGTAAATCTCCGAGTTAATTGCTAAACACGATATAAAAATGGGGCTGTCCAGGCACTGGATCGATAAAGTTTCCGTCGGGGCGTCGTAGCTCCAATATACTATGAAGCCGTCCGCACTCGCAGTCCCGACATCCGCCGTTATTTGGATGCCAAACCGCGTCATAGCTGCCTGCTTAGCGGACTGCCAGGCCGCCAGGGTCACATTATTAAATGTTTGCATCTCACATGCTGACATTTTTCACCTCTTTGTTGGTCACGACATAGAGCGCAATTGCCGCCGCCGTTGGAACGACCATTTGGGAATCGCCAAGTTCAAACGCGCCGGCGTTGTTCGTGAAAAGGTCTGGGAGAAGCTGCCAGCGCGTTCGTCCGAGTTCGCCTCCCATTTCGCCGCGTCACCGCCGCTTCTCTCCGACTGCACCGGCTGCTTGCCCGCCTTCCCACGAAGTTGCGCGCACTGAGGCCTGCCCGTGCCGGCAATTTGGGGAGAGGGGATGCCGCCAAAATCGATCGCGGGCGGGTATTCGAGCAGATTGCGGCATTGGGCGGACTAACGTTTGACGAAAGACGCATATTATCAAAAGTGCCACCTCGAGGGTGCCTTTGGCTCCCAAAAGTCGTATTTCAGGGGCCTTTTGCGAAATGACGGCTGGTGACACGACTGTTGGGTCTAGTATCGGCATTCGGGCAAAGGGAATAACAACGTGCCAATGCACCCTGTACGCCCTGCAGCGTTCTGCATTATCTTGCGCGTTGCGGTGCCTCCGCCGCTCTGTTGCTTCCTATCTAGCCAGTTGAGATACCCGATGGTGGGCGCGACTGGGATTGAACCAGTGACCCCTACGATGTCAACGTAGTGCTCTCCCGCTGAGCTACGCGCCCCTAACCCTGTAATCGGGATCGAGCCGCGTTGATAGCGAAAATCCCGGCATCAGGCAAGCGCGGCCGGGTAGGTGCGGGTGAGGGCCGAGACAGGGCTGGAGCAGCGGTCAGGGTTCCGAGAGGCCGGATCGAACGACGCAAGCGGTCGTCGATCCACGCTGCGGTTGCTGGAGCGAGCGCCGATTTGCCGATCAGGCGTTGCTCCGGCAGGTACGGCCCTTGGGCCCGCACCGCAATCAAAAATGATCTTGGTATGTGCAAGCGGGGCCATGCGCCAAACCGGGCGACCCTCGGCCCGTCAGCGTATGGCGACCGCCCGTTGGCCTGTGCTGGCGAACTCGATTGCGGCGCCGTCAAAACGGTCCACGGCCATTCTCGTCCTGCCGGCGATACCGTTGACCGCAGCGTCGATTCGCTCGCGTTGCGGCGGCACCCGCCGATCGGTACTGTGCCAGCGTACCGGATGGAGAGGTTGGGTATGCGGGGGCATATCGTATTGCTGGCGGCGGTTATCGTCGCCGCTGGTATGGTTCGGACACCGGCGGGGGCGGCAGGTTCGAGCAACCCGAGAAACGACCGCCTGCTGGCGATGACCGAGGCCCAGCAGGCCGAGGCGCTGAGCAGGAGCTTCCGCCACGGTTGCGTCGGAGTCGCGGCGTTTCCGATGGGCATGACCGAGATCGGCCGCGCCAAGGGCTATGCCTATTGGAGCGTGCGCTGCAAAAACGGCAGGAGCTATGTCGTGCAAATCCCGCCTAACATCCGAACTCCGGCAATCGTCGCCGACTGCAAGGTGCTGCAGGGCACCGGCCGCGAATGCTTCAAAAAATTCTGAGGAGCACGGTTAACAGCCCGTCTACCAACTCATCGGCCGGCGGCAGACCGAATACCATAGCCCCAGATTCTTGTCCTTCCACTGCGGGTCGGCGCAGTTCTTTTCGACCATTGCCGCCGATTCGGTGGCGCCTGCCGGTGCCACAGGTGTCGAATTCGAGCATGCGCACAGGGACAGCGCCAACAACACCAGAGCACCCAATCTCATCGCCGCGTCTCCCTTGTCACCACCGGATCTGGGCAAGCGCGCCGTGTTCTTCCGGTCGCGGGCTGAATCGGCTGGTCGATCTCACGACGCAACTTTGGCGATTGCAAGGCGATCGGGTAACAATGAGCTGAGGCCGGGCCTCGCGTCAGGCCGGGGTACGAGCATCTGATCGGCGGCCTCCTTCGGGTCGGTTGAAGCGCTAAAAGCGGAGCACGGCGAAGATGAAAAACGACGGCAGGCCACGGAATTACCGCAAGGATACGCTCTTGACGCATTTGGGCCGCCACCCTGAAGCGCATCATGGAGCGGTCAACCCGCCCGTCTACCACGCCTCGACGATCCTGTCCGCGAACATGGCCGAGTGGGAGGCCAAACGTGCGCCGGGGCGCCGGTTTGACGTCGTCCGCTATGGGCTGCTTGGCACCCCCACAACCTTTGCCCTCGAAGAGGCGATCGCGGCGATCGAGGGGGGTTACCGCGCAATGTTGATGTCATCGGGTCTTGCTGCGGTCACCGCGCCATTACAGGCCTGTCTTAGCAATGGTGACCATCTGTTGATGGTCGATTCGGTCTACGGGCCGGCGCGCAACTTTTGCGTCAAGGTGCTGGCCCGCTGCGGTGTCGAGACAACGTTTTACGATCCGCTGATCGGCGAGGGGATAGCCCGGCTGATGCGCCCCAACACCAAGGTCGTCTATGTCGAATCACCGGGCTCGCTGACCTTCGAGGTCCAGGATGTGCCGGCGATCGCCGCTGCAGCGCATGATTGCGGCGCCACGGTCCTGATGGACAACACCTGGGCCTCGCCCTGGCTGTTTCCATCGTTCGAGCGCGGCGTCGACGTATCGATTCACGCCGCCACCAAATACATCGTCGGCCATTCGGATGTGATGCTCGGTGCGGTGATCACCACTCGGGAAATGTACGAACCGGTGCGGACGATGGCGGCCGATATCGGGCATTGCGCCGGGCCCGACGACGTCTATCTCGCGCTGCGCGGATTGCGCACCCTGAGCGTGCGGCTGGAGCGTCACGAAAAGAACGCGCTCGCCGTCGCGCGCTGGTTGCAGACCCGGCCCGAAGTCTCGCGCATCCTCTATCCGGCGCTTCCCGAAGACCCCGGCCACGCCCTGTGGAAACGCGATTTTCTCGGCGCCAGCGGATTGTTCGGCGTGGTCCTGAAGCCAGCCTCAAAAAAAGCGGTGTATGCGCTGATTGACGCTCTCGATCTGTTTGGCATCGGCGCCAGTTGGGGCGGGTTTGAAAGCCTGATCCAACCGACCACCCCGGCGCGCATTCGCAGCGCCACCAACTGGGCGTCCGAAGGCCCGACCCTGCGCCTCCATATCGGTCTCGAGGACCCGCAGGACCTGATCGAAGACCTCGACCGCGGCTTCCACGCCCTCCGCGCGGCGCAGACCTGATCGGCATCGGCTGCACGGTCTGGCGCGCGCTCGCGCGGCGAACCGCGATACCGCCGCAAACCAGTTCAATCAGTCACCTCGGACAGATGGCGGCGAAACCCCGCCGCCGCTTGTCGCGGTCATCGATCGGGGATCTCGGGATCTCTAACCGGCGCGACGGCGGAATCCCTTGAGGATGTCTTCGGCGAGCGCATCGTAGTCACCATCGAAATGGTGACCGCCCTGGGTCTCGATGACCTCGGCCTTGTCGGTCTTAGCGAGAGCAGGGCATAGGCTGTCGTCTTCGTCATGGCCATAGAAACATTGGATCATCGACGGATCGATTGGCGCCAGTGCAGGTTTTATCGGCAGCGCATTCTTGGTCGGCGGCGCGCCGAGCCAGCCCATCATGCTGATCTCGAAGTCAGCCGCCGAGGCGAAGCCAAGCAATGACAGCTGGACGACATGCTGCTTTGCTTCGGGCGGCAGCCGATCATAGGCAAAGGGCAACACATCTGCGCCAAATGAATAGCCGACCAACGCCACCTTGGAGGCGCCCCAGCGCGCGGTATAGGTGTCGATGACGGCGCCGAGATCGCGTGCCGTCTGTGCCGGGGTCTTGCGGCTCCAGAAATAGCGCAGGCTGTCCCAGCCGATGACCGACACGCCTTGCGCCCGCAGCTTTTCGGCGATCTGCCGGTCGAGGTCGCGCCAGCCGCCATCGCCGGAAATCACGATAGCCAGCAACGGCCCGTGCGGCGTCGCCGGCAACTCGACCAGCGGCAGGCCCGCGATCGCCGGGCCGGAAATATCGCGCGATTTGCCGAGATGCGGGCGTATCAATGCTGCCATCGCGGCAATCGTGCCGCCTGTCTTTGTGACGTTGTCGATCGTGACGGGGGTGCCCGCCGCTTTTAGCGCCTCGACCTGTCTGCGCCCGTCGGCGTCGGTGCTGTCGAAACCCGCCGCCCAGAAGCCGTTGAGCGACCGCCACGGGCCGTAGGAAAAACTGCTGCCGGCGCTGGCCGCCGATGAACCGCCCGAACATAGTGGCACCGGCGTCTTCAGGGATGCGGTCGGATCAAGCGAAACGGCGCCGGCGATTGTCGCTGGCGGCGATTGCGCCAATGTCGCCGCGGCAAACGCGCCGCCTTCGCCGACCCCCGCCAAAATCGGCGTCCAATAGGTGGAATTGCCGCGCTGACGCTGGATCTCGCGGCTGATCAGTTCGATGGCGGCAACGGCATCGGAGCATCGCCCTTTTTCCCGGGCGCCAACCTGCCGAAAATAGGTGGAAAGGTCGACCCCGGCGACAAAAGCGCCATCATCGGCGAGAGTTGCGGCAATCTTGTCCGATACCGCATCCCAGCCGCTGGCGTCGGAAAACAATATGACGAGGCCATGCATCGCGCCGTCCGGTTGGACGATATGCAGTTTGCCGAAATCGCCGGTGTCGATTGCCTTTGCCCTCGCCGTAACCGCCGACAGACTCGACACGGCCAGCGTCAGGGCGAGTATCGCGGCGCCGACCGGATGCCGCCGTCGCTTTGGCGCGAGCGAGCGTGAAGCTTTCGGCCGCCTTACGCCGCCACCGATCAGCACCGCGATGTCGGCAAGCGCCAGGTACGGTCCAAATACACCGGAGGCAGCCAGGTAACGCGGCTCCCAATCGGGCGCAAATTTGTCCTTGAAGGCGTGCAGGCCCTGGAAATTGTAAAACCGGCGACCGTGAGACCAGAGAAAACGTGCCAGCCGGTGCCAGCGCGAGGCCAGCGGATGCGCGCCAAAGCCGGAGAGTGGCGTCATGCCGAGGCTGAGGCTGCGATACCCGGCGCAGCGGAAATGCTCCAGCAACCGGACAAACAGGTAGTCCATCGCACAGCGCGACACCGCATCGGGCCGCAGACGCATCAGCCCGAGAGTCGCCCGGTCTTTGCGATCGGTGGTCATGATTGTGGCAAAGGCGATCGGGCGCCCGCGTTCGCGCAGAAGCGCCACGGTTTGCGCCATCACATAGTCGCGCCGGAAGGCCGCGACCGAAAAGCGCTTCTCGCCGGCGGCGGCGTGTCGTGCCAGCCAAGCGTCGGAAATCACTTGGAGTTCATCGATGATCTCGGCAACGCGCGCGGGCGGAACTATTTCAAGCGCCAAGCCATCGCGCTCGCCGCGCCGGAGGGAATAGCGAAGACCCGCGCTCCCGCTGCCCTCGAGGGTGAAGCGCGCCAACGGGACGCACGCCTCCTCGCCAATCTTCATGACGCGCAAGCCGGCATCGAGATAGAGCGGCAGGCTCGCTGGCGGCACCTGATAAAACGCCACTCGACCGCCATGCGCGTCAGCGAGTTCGATAAACCGCCAGACCAGTTCGACTCGTTCGTCGCTCGGACCGACCGGATCGCCGAGCGTCGCCCAGGTACGGCCATGCTTTGCAAACATCAGAAACGATTTTCCGGTATCCGAGAACATCAGGCTCTTGTCGCCGATTAACGCCAGCAAGGCATCGGAGCGCTTTTGTACGGCGACAATGCGCCGCGCCTGGGCCAGGTGGTCCGGAGCCGGCCGACCGGGACTCCCGGCCGCCGGGCGCAGCAATTGCCACAAGCCGAGCGCCAGGCCAAACACGGCGATGCCGAGGACCGTGCGCAGCGCCCGCGACGCTGTGGCGTCAAGCTCGAATTGCCACCATAGCGGGTGGCTATATTCGACATGCCGAAACGCAAAGAACAGAATCCAGATCGTCGTGGCAATAACGCAACCGATAGCCGTCAGCCACCCGGCACTCAGCGGCTGCGACAACATCGAGGCGCGACGGCTGAACTGGGCGCGTCCGGCGATCAGGCCGATCAGCAGCAACACCGCTGCGGTCGGTGCGATGACCGCGAGGCCCTTGATCAGACAAAACGGAATGCTGAGTACGGTCATCGACAAGGCGAGCCACCAGGCGCCGTCGAGGCGATGGAAAAGACCGCGTGCGGTAAAGAGGAGAACCAGGCCGGCCACGCTCGCCAGCAGATGCGCGGTTTCGATCGCCCAGAGCGGGACGTGCAGCGCCAGAAGCTGCAAGCGGTCGGTCAACGCCGGCATGGCTCCGGACGCGACCAGCGTCGCGCCGACAGCAAAGGTTGCCGCTGCAAGAAAAGGCGGCGTCATCCGTCCGGCGGCACGGCCGATGCGCGCGCTGGTGTTTGCACCGAGAGAACGGCGTGCCTCGAAGCCGGCCAGCAACACGGTTGAGAGGAATAGCGGCAGCAGATAATAGATCGCACGATAGGCAAGGAGAGCCGCGCCGACGGCGCTGACCGGGGCCTTGCTGCCAACGGCGTAAAGGATCGCGACCTCGAACACGCCAAGCCCGCCGGGAATGTGGCTCAGCACGCCGAGCCCGAGGGCTGCCGCATAGACGGCTGCGAAGGGGACAAAGCCGATGCCGGTTGGCGGCAGCAACACCCAGAGAACGGCGGCGGCGGCAATGACGTCGGTCGTCGTCAGCGCGAGCTGAACTATGACAAGAGCTGGTCCGGGGGGATGGATCTCTATCCCGCCGATCGTCACGGGGCGGCGTCGAACCGCGCAAAACACCAAAGATCCTGCCGCCAAGGCCAGCAAGATCGCCGCCGCGGCGAATAATGGTTCGGGCGAGGTTCCCAGCATCCAACTGACCCGATGCGTGCACAAGACAAGCCCGAGCCCGGCAATCGCGGCAAGTCCGACCCCTAATGCTGCCGAGATGAACAGGATCACGCGCACGATCTGGTCGGACGACAAGCCGGCAGCGGTATAGATCCGATAGCGGACGGCCCCGCCGGAAAAGGCGCCAAACCCGACGGCATTGCCGATTGCGTAACCGCAGAACGACGCGAGAAACACCGAGGAAAGCGCCGGACGGGCCCGGGCATAGCGCAGACCGGAAAAATCGTATCCGAGCAGCGCCGCGTAACTTACCGCGGTTGCGGCCAGCGCCAGCAACAGCGCCGACACCGGGGTTCCCCGCAGTGCGGCTTCGAGTGCGTGGAAGCTCAGTCCCTTAACCGCCTTGTCCAGGCTCCACAACACCAGAGCGGCGATGGCGAGTACCGAGAGACCAAGCACAAGCGGGCGATGCGAGGCCGGGGATCGCGACGGAGCACCGCTCGGCAGTCGGTCCACCGTGGTTGAGGTTATCTTTGAATGCGTTTGGCTTGCCTCGGGCTTCAGCATGATCGCCTCATCGGGCGATCATGCGCGACAGGCCGATGCTTGTGCGCTTGCCCCCTTCCACTGGCAGCAGGCGCTCGGACGCGTTCGCCACATCCGTAAATCCGGGCCGCCCTTCGCAGATCACTCGCTCGTTGCAACCGCGCCAGCCCTCTCGACGACGTCTCTCTATAATCGATTCAGCGTCTCTCTTCCCTACTCAAATCACTTGACCCCCAGAGTCGAAGTCGTATTCGACCACGCTGTCGCGGCCCGCGAGGATCAATCATTGCGGAAGACGGACGGCGCACTTGATCATGAGCCGGAAACCAGCCGGCGTGAACTGGCAATCCATCGCACAATAGTCTTGCTGACGCGCTTGCGCGAGCGGATATCCGCGTCGTCGGGAGACCGATCCTCAAAGACCCGACCGATTGCCGGCCCCAGAACGGCCTCATGATTCCGGTGGTCGCCGGATCCTGCCAGGCCAGCGAACCACGCACGGCACGCGATAGGCGCCCACCCAATTCGAATTCTTCTCGTTACGAAATGGCGTCATGGCGCCATCGGGCCATGAATTCATGTGCGGACCATTGTCCGTGCTGTAAACCACAAAGGTATTGTCGGCGATGCCGGCCTGGTCGAGCGCCTGCAGCACGGTGCCGACGTTCTTGTCGTGATCGATCATCACATCGTGGTATTCGCTTTGCCAGCGGCCCGCCTGGCCCCGGCTCTCCGGCTTCACATGGGTGCGCAGGTGCATATGGGTGAAGTTCACCCATAAAAAGAAGGGCTTGCCGGCCGCGACCTGGCGCTTGATGTAGTCGGCGGCGCGGCTGGCGATATCGTCGTCGATCGATCGTTTCCATACGCTTTTTTGTCAGCGGCCCGGTGTCGACAATGGTCTGCTTGCCGATCCTGCCGAAACGCGGGTCGACCGTCGGGTCGTCGGTCTCGGTCGCCTTGCAATCCAAGACCCCGCGCAATCCAAGACCCCGCGCAATCCAAGACCCCGCGCGGACCGAATTTCTCGCGGAACGCCGGGTCCTTCGGGTAATCCGGCAGCTCCGGCTCTTCCTCCGCGTTAAGGTGTTACAAATTGCCGTAGAACTCGTCAAAGCCGTGCACGGTCGGCAGATATTCGTTGCGGTCGCCCAGATGGTTCTTGCCGTTCTGTGCGGTCGCATAGCCCAATGGCTTGAGCAGTTCGGCTATTGTCGGATCCTCTTTTTGCAGACCAACGGCGGCGGCCGGCAGACCGACCTTGGTCATTCCGGTCCGCAACCCGTGCTGGCCGGTGATAAACGAGGCCCGTGCCGCGGTGCAGCTCTGCTCGGCATAGCAGTCGGTAAAGCGCATGCCCTCATCGGCTATGCGGTCGATATTGGGCGTGCGGTAGCCCATCAAGCCGTTGCTGTAGCAGCTGAGGTTGGTCGTGCCGATGTCGTCGCCCCAGATCACGACAATATTCGGCTTCGGGGTCTCCGCCATTTACCGTCTCCGTTGACTAGATTAGCGATTTCATGCGGTCTCTTGCTCAAGGTCTGCCTGTCCCGTGCCGCTAGACAAGGCGCAGCAGCTCGGCGGAAAAGGCAAACACGCCGATGCCGACCAGCAGGACAGCGATCGCGGTCACCGGCGACTGCAATCCCTCCTTTGTCATCCCGGCCAAAGCGGCGAAGCTTTCGCCCCAGAGATAACGAATCGTCCACCAATATTGCCAAATCGAAATCAACAGCGCCAAGACGCCGCATGAGATCAGCGCCAATCCCAGATATCGCGCCGCCCTTGGATGCTCGGCGCGGTGCACCCGGGCATCCGCGGCAGATGTTCAGAAAACTGGACGAATCGCGAACCCGAGGCCAATAGCGACGCCGCCGCGAGTACCCCGGACATCATCCCGGGTTCGAGGCTGAGACGAGCGCGCAGCCAAGTAAGATCGGCGTCTGCCTGCGGCTTACCGTGGACCTGCCGCAGTTGCGGCGGTATGCCATCTTGGCCCGCCTTTGATGCCTCGCGTTAAGTGATCGAAGGGTGCGGCCGTGGTTCCACCGCGAGCCGGCGCACGATATCGACCAGCTGGCCATGCGCGGCACTGGTCGGATCGCGGAATTCGTCGACCGAATGGGTATCGGCAAGCTTGCTCAGCCGGACAAGTTCGAGAATCCGTTGGCGCCGGTTTAGCGGGAATTCCGAGGGCCGACTGGTCAGCAGTATATGCCACAATTCGCCCTCGCCAAACAGGTGGTTGAGTTCGCTCGCCGTCACATAAATCAGAAACAGGACAAATATCCAAAGCTGGACCGCGATAAACTGACTCCACGAGAAGCTCGCAATCATGTGCGGCAAAAAGGTGCCTAACGGATGGTGTGCGGCCAGGTACTTGATCCAATGTTCAAGCAGCCGGGCGATGAATACCATGGCCCAATAAAAACAAGACTTGAACAGGATGGGCCGGATCAATGGCGCGCGATCGAAGCGGCGGATCGTTCGCATCGCGTTGGCGACCAGTACTGCCTTTCCGACGACGAAAGCCGCGACCGTCGCCAGAAGATAGCTACTGAACTGCTCGCCATAATTGGTGAGAATCAGGTTTGTCGTCAGCAAAATCAGATTGAAGCCGATGACAAAGAAGATCGTCGGCGGCAGGATTTCGAGGAACTCGCGCAGCAAAAAAGCGCCGATGCGACGCGCAACGCCGTCCGACGATGGGGATGGCGTCGCGGGGACTTCGATTTCGGAAGTCTTTGGACCGCTCAGCGTGGGTGCGCCCCTGATTGGCTTTCTCCCGGTCAGGCCATCGCCAACCCGAACTCGACACTTCCTTGCTTCCACTAGAGACCGACGCTGTTCTGCATGATGCCGCCATCGGCGAAGACGGTCGTCGCGGTGAGGTAGCTCGCACCTTCTCCGGCAACAAAGCCGACCACGCTGGCAATCTCCTCCGGGCGCGCCATGCGCCCCAGCGGTATGGCCGCATCCACCTGTGCCAGCTTGGTTGCATCGCTCGTCGTGCCGAGGTTGATCGGCGTTGCCACTGCACCCGGTCCGACCCCGACGACAAGGATGTTGTGTCTGGCGAGTTCGACACCCGCTGTACGCGTCAGCATGCGCATACCGCCTTTGGAAAGGCAATACGGCGTGTTGCCGGGCATCGGCCAGTCCTCATGGACCGAGGTGATGTTGATAATACGGCCGCCGCCGCCCTGTTTGATCATCTGGCGGGCGGCGATCTGAGTGCCGAAGAAGGCGCTCTTGAGATTGATCGCCATGACCCGGTCGTACTGGTCCTCGGTGGTGTCGAGGACCGAGGTGCGGGTTTCGATGCCGGCGTTGTTAACCATAATGTCGACCCGGCCGAATTTCTTCACCGTCGCGTCGACAAGCCTCTGCAGGTCGGCGAGCCTGCTGACATCGGCTTCGACGCCAATAGATTGATCGCCAAGTGCGGCGACCTGGCGCTCCAGCGCCTCGGTCGCCTCCGAATGACACACATAATCGATCGCGATGTTGACGCCCTGTCGCGCCAATTCGAGAACGACGGCCTGACCTATCCCGCTATTGCCGCCGGTGACGATGGCGACCTTGCCCTGCAATGACATCATAATCTCCTCGATGAGTATCTTTGGGCGCCTGCCAATTCGATGATGGCGATCTTCTGAGTTCTATTCGTGACGAAAGACGGCGGCGCGCCCGGCGTTGAGAAGGGTCCGGGCGTCGAGACGGCCAAAAAGCTCGATCAGCGGTGCCACGAGCCCGGTCCATCCGGTCTGATGACTGGCGCCGATGCCGGCGCCGTTGTCGCCGTGGAAATATTCGTAGAACAGCAGGTAATCGCGCCAGTGAGGATCGCTTTGAAACTTCTCGGCGCCGCCAAACACCGGCCGCCGGCCGGTCTCGTCGCGCAGGAAGATGCGGGTCAGCCGGTTGGCGATTTCGCGCGCGACCTCGAATAGGTTCATCAGCTTGCCGGAGCCGGTCGGGCACGCGATCTTGAAGTTGTCGCCGTAATACAAGTAATATTGCATCAACGCGCGGATCAGTAGCACATTGACCGGCATCCAGATCGGTCCGCGCCAGTTGGAATTGCCGCCGAACATGCCGGTGTCCGATTCCGCCGGCAGGTAGTTCACCCGATATTCCTCGCCGTAGACCGAAAAGACGTAAGGGTGGTCGGCGTGATAACGCGACAGGGCGCGGATGCCGTAGGGGCTGAGAAACTCGTTCTCGTCGAGCATCCGGGCGAGAATGCGGCGGAGCCGGTCGGTGTTGACCAGAGCCATCATTCCGCGTTCGGCGACGCCAAATTGCCCCGGCCCGGTGGCATGAATCGACTGGAGCAGCTCCGGCATGCGGCGCAAGCGTTCTAAAAACCCCGCCGTCAATGCCGGAACCCGCTCTCGCTGCCACCGCTCCACGACTGTGGTGGCGCAGAGCGGCAAGAGACCGACCATCGAGCGGACTTTGAGCCGGGTAGCGCTGCCGTCGGGCAGGCGGAGGACATCATAGTAGAAACCATCCTCCTCGTCCCACATGCCGTCCGGACCGATTGCGTTCATCGCGCGGGCGATCAACAGAAACTGCATGCCCACATTGGTCGCCAGTTCCTCATAGGCTGAATCGTTGGCCGCCAGCTCGATCGCGATCTCGAGCATGTTTTGGGCATAGAGGGCGACCCATGCGGTGCCGTCGGCCTGCTCCAAATAGCCGCCGGTCGGCAGCGGCGCGCTGCGATCAAAGACGCCGATATTGTCGAGCCCGAGAAACCCGCCCTCGTAGAGGTTCCGGCCGTCGCGGTCTTTACGGTTCACCCACCAGCCGAAATTCGCACTCAGCTTGCCAAACACGCGCTTCAGGAAATCGAGATCGGTCTTGCCCCGCAGCGCCTGCTCCACGCGGTAGAGAAAGATCGTGGCCCAACCATGCACCGGCGGGTTGACGTCGCTGAAGTTCCATTCATAGGCCGGGATCTGTCCGGTCGGATGCAGGTACAGCCCGAGAAGAAGCAGGTCGAGCTGCTGCTTGGCGAAATCGACATCGACAGTGGCCAAAGCCAGCGTGTGAAAAGCAAGGTCCCACGCCGCGAACCAGGGATATTCCCACTTGTCCGGCATCGAGATGACATGCTCACTGAGCATGTGGAACCACTCGCTGTTGCGTATCTGGCGGGTTGGCCGCATCGGCTCGACACCGTGTTCCAGCAGCCATTTATCGACATCGTAGAAAAAGAACTGCTTGCTCCACAGCATCCCGGCCAAGGCTTGCCGCATTACATTGGCGGCATCCTCGCCCACCCCGTTGGGTGTGATCGCGCGATAGAAGTCATCGGCCTCGTCTCGGCGCATCTCGATGATTTGTGCGAAACGCGCGCCGAACGGCTCCCCAGTCCCGGCTGCGGCATTGCTCAGCCGCAATCTGACGACAGCGGTTGCACCGGCGCCGACGCTTAATCGGTAATGCGCAGCGGCTTTGGTGCCGGTGTGGTTCGGGTTGACCGCATTGTGCCGGCCGGCCACTACATAGTCGTTGATCCCGTCCTTGACGTAGGACGTCGGATTGGCGGTGCCGAAGAGACGCTCGTTGTTGGTCTCGTTTTCGGTGAACAGCAGATGCGCATCCCCCTCGCAATGCAGCAAGTAGCCGCCGAGCGTCGGGTGCGAGGCGGCAATCGCGCTGCCGCCGTTTTCACCGGCTGTCGCCCGAAGCGACGGTTTCGGTTCGCCCGGCCACCATGTCCAGCGATTGCGGAACCACAAGGTCGGCAGCACGTGCACCAGGCTTTCGTCCGGGCCGCGATTACTCATGCTGATCTGGATCAGCAGGTCGGTGGGTGTTGCCTTCGCGTATTCGACCAACACATCGAAATACCGGTCTTCGGTGAAAATGCCGGTATCAAGCAGCTCGTATTCGGGGTCCAACCGACCCCGATGTCTGTTCATTTCTATCAGGTTGCGGTAAGGGTATTCCGTCTGCGGATATTTATATAGATATTTCATGTATGAATGAGTCGGCGTGCTATCGAGGTAGAAATAATACTCCTTGACGTCTTCGCCGTGATTGGCTTCGCTGTTGGTCAGGCCGTACATCCGTTCTTTGAGGATCGGGTCTTTGCCATTCCACAGTGCGAGTGCAAAACACAGCAGCTGATGGTCGTCGCTGATACCGCCGAGACCGTCCTCGCCCCAGTGATAAGCACGCGAACGGGCCTGGTCGTGGCTGAAATAATCCCAGGCATTGCCATCCTCGCTGTAATCCTCACGGACGGTCCCCCATTGCCGCTCGCTGAGGTATGGCCCCCACTGCCGCCACGGCACCTGCCGCTCCCGCGCCTCGTCCAGCCGCAATGCCTCGGCCGTTCTGGCCGGTGCGGTCGTCGGGTTATGGGCCATGGCTAGCTCCCGTTTCAGCTGTTACATCGATCGATGCCGGTGGCCACCCGACCCCCCGAAAGATCGTCGGATCTGATCGCGATGGACCGCCCACTGTCGGACATCGTCACTTGATAGTTCTTGGGTTGGCGAGCAACGTCAACAACTGAGGCCGGATCCGGTTTGCCGTTTTTCTTTAAATTTTGATGTAAGCGGGCGAGCAAGCACCGCCGATAGTGGCGATCTCGCATTGATCAGGCAAATCGCGGCCGAGTGCGTCCGCTTCCTGATTGACCCCGGCGCGTTCGCGACAGCTGGGAGTGCATCGGGGCGCATCGACGATGGGACAGCAGGGATCACGTCGGGCTAGAAAACGCAGAACCTGCTGCAGCGAGAGAGAAACATGCAATGCTTGTCGAAATCGAGGGTTTCAAGTCTAGCCGCAGCGGCCGGCTTGCTGGTAGCGTTTTACGCGGAAGTCACGATCGCGCAGCAATATCCGGGTTCGAGCGGTCCGGTTGTCACCGCCCCGCCGCCTGCCACAGCCCCGGCGCCACGCCTGGCGCCGCCATCCACCCCGACATATCCGCTGCCGGCCGCGGCAGCGCCGGTGCTGGTGTCACCACCCGCGCCGCCGCCGGGGATGCCGAGCTTTCTCAGCGGATTGCAGGTGATCGCCTACCCCTATTTGTGGCTGGCCGGGCTCAATATGGCGATAGAAACGCCGCTCGCCCGCGCGCCGCAGGTCAATATCAGCGCTGGCGCCGGCACGATCCTCAGTAACATCAGCTACATGCCGTTTATGGGCTCGGCCGAACTGCGTTACGGGCCGTTCGGCGTGCTGGCCGACGGGCTGCACGTGCCGCTCGTCGTGCCGATCACGACCCGCAACATATTCTTTAGGGGCGGCAGCAGCGCGGTCGGGCTGAGCGTCGCGACCGGCGACGCGTTCTATCGTCTGCTCGATCAGCCGGGGCAGACGGTCGATGCCGGTCTCGGTTTCCGGTTTTGGGATGCTTCGAGCGTAACGACACTGTACGGCCGGTTTCTGGTGCCGACGCTACAGGTCAGCGATTCGGGCAGTTGGACCGATCCGTTGATCGCGGCGCGGTATCATCGGGATCTTGCCGACGGGTTCGGACTGACGGCCTATGGCGATGTCGGCGGGTTCGGGATCGCAGCCCACTCCGATTGGGAGATCACCGGCCTGCTCGATTATGTCTGGAACCCCCAATTAACGTTCCAAGTCGGCTATCGCAGCCTGAACCTCGCCTACTCGGCCGCGAGCAGACCGCTCGGTTTTAACGTCCACCTGAAAGGGCCGCTGCTCGGTTTGACGTTGCGCTTCTGACGCGGCCATCAGCCCGCCTTCGCGGGGCGACGGAGGCGGGACGGGTACCATATCTCCGGATCATATCACCAGGAGAACACGAGCCGGATGGATCATGGCGCCGTGCGCAGGCTTCGGTTACGAAAACGATATCAAACGAAACTGACCACCGCGTGCGGGATGTAAGGTTCCTCAAGCGCAGCGATCTCCTCGGGGGTCAATTTCACGGCAACCGCTGCAAGCGCATCGTCGAGGTGGTGGAGCTTGGTGGCGCCGACGATGGGTGCGGTGATTGCCGGCTTTGCCAGCAGCCAGGCGAGCGCTACCTGGGCCCGCGCTATGCCGCGGGCACCGGCGACTTCGGCCACGCGATCGACAACCTTTTTGTCGGCCTCCTGTGACCGGGCGAACAGGCGGGTGATCGCCGCATCGGTCTCGGTGCGCATGCTGGTGTAATCCCAGTCGCGGCTCAATAGGCCGCGCGCCTGCGGGCTCCAGGGGATGACGCCGATGCCCTCGGCTTCGCACAGCGGCAGCATTTCGCGCTCCTCCTCGCGATAGAGCAGGTTGACGAGGTTCTGCATGCTGACAAAGCGCGTCCAGCCGTGGCGTTCGGCGATCCCGAGGGCGCGGGCGAACTGCCAGGCGTGCATCGACGAGGCGCCGATATACCGCGCCTTGCCGGACTTGACGACGTCGTGCAGCGCTTCAAGCGTCTCCTCGATCGGCGTGTCACGGTCGAAACGGTGGATCTGATAGAGGTCGACATAATCCATGCCGAGCCGACACAGGCTGTTGTCGATCTCGGCGAAGATCGCTTTGCGTGACAGGCCGGCGCCATTGGGCCCCGGACGCATCCGGCCATAGACTTTGGTGGCAATGACGACCTCGTCGCGGTGAGCGAAATCCTTGATCGCGCGGCCGAGGATTTCTTCGCTGTTGCCGAGCGAATAGCGGTTGGCGGTATCGAAAAAGTTGATGCCGGCTTCGAGCGCTTTTTTGATGAATGGCCGACTCTCCTCTTCGGGAAGGCTCCACTCATGATTGCCTCGATTGCCGCCGCCATAGCTCATGCAGCCAAGGCAGATGCGCGAGACCTCGAGGCCGGTGCGGCCGAGCTTCCTGTATTCCATCTCTTGTTCCTTTATGTGCGGGCTGCGAGCAGGCGGTTCAGCGCCGAAACGGCGCGTCGAGGGTCAGAAACCCGGCAAATTCGTCCTGGTAATCCGGGTGCCAGCGCGACAATGCCGGACGGTTGTGGATGATGTCCTCGGCCGCCCAGAGGATGCGCCGGTTGTCGATGTCGCGGGTCACGTCGTTGTCGGGACAGATGATGTAGAAATCGCCGGCCGACATTGCCGCCACCATGAAATCGACAACCTGTTCCGGCGTCCAGGAGCCGGGCGGTTTCTCGGTGCGGCCGCGGGCGGTCATGCCGGTAAAGGTCGAGCCCGGCACCAGCAGATGCGCGCTGACCATGCAGCCCGCGATGTTGCGCAATGAATGCGCCAGCCCTTCCGTCAGCACCTTCACCCCGGCCTTGGTTACATTGTAGGCGGTGTTGCCTGGCGGGCAGGTGATTCCCTGCTTGGAGCCGGTATTGATGATGGCGGCGGGCGTGCCCTGGTCGATCATCGCCGGGGTGAAGGCGTGGACGCCGTTGATCACGCCCCACAGATTGACCCCGAGCACCCGTAGCCAGCCGTCATAATCGTCCCACGGACCGCCGCCTGCCGAGACGCCGGCGTTGTTCATCAACACCGCGATCTCGCCGAAATCGGCATAGACCCGTTCCTTGAGGCGGTGGACCTCCTCGATCTTGCTGACATCGGTCGGCACCGTGACGATGGTGGCGCCCGGCAGCTGCTCTGTCGCCCGGTCGAGCGCCTGCTGGTGCAGATCGGCGAGGCAAATCTTCATGCCAATGGCCGCGAAGCGCTTTGCCGCCGCAAGGCCGATCCCGCTGGCGCCCCCGGTGATGACCGCGGCGCGCCCGGCCGCCAATGCCGGATGTTGAGGCATCGGAAGCCCTCCTACCGGCGCTGCGGGGTGTTGAGGTTGACGGTTACGTTTTTGCGCTGGGTAAAGCTGTCGAGCATCCCCTCAAGCGAGAACTCGCGGCCGATGCCGCTCTCCTTGTAACCGCCATAGGAATGGCCCGGTTGCTGGCCAAGCCCCTGATTGACCTGCACCCAGCCCGATTCGATCGCATGCGCCGTCCGCAGTCCGCTGCCGATGTCGTGGGTCCAGACATAGGCGGCGAGACCATAATGGCTGTCATTGGCCATGCGGATCGCGTCGGCCTCGTCGCGCCACGGGATCGCCACCAGCACCGGGCCGAAGATTTCCTCCCGCGCCAGCCGCCAGTCGTTCGAGGCGTCGGCGAATACGGTCGGGATGGCGAAATATCCTTCGCTGAGCGGGCCCTCTTTCGGCGGCAGACCACCAAACACCAGCCGCGCATCCCGCCGCTTCAGCCCGTCCTCGACATAGCCGCACACCTTGGTGAACTGCTTATCGTTGATGATGCTGCCGATATCGGTTGCTTCGTCGAGTGGGTCGCCGAGCTTCAGCGTCGTCGTCTTGGCCCGCAATTTGTCAAGAAAGCTGTCGAAGATGTCGGCATGCAGGAACAGGCGCGAGCCGGCGGTGCAGGACTGGCTCTGCCGCGTAAAACGCATGCCGGCGATGACGCCGTCGACGACCCAATCCTCGTCGGCATCGGGATAGACGATCGCCGGGCTCTTGCCGCCCAGCTCCAGCGACACCGGGACGATCCGGTCGGCCGCGGCTCGCATGATCAGCTTGCCGACCTCGGTCGACCCGGTAAAGGACAGTTTGCGGACCAGCGGGTGTTGCGCCAACGGGCCACCACATTCCTCACCCAGGCCGGTCAGCACGTTCAGCACGCCCGCCGGCAGGAATTGCTGACAGATCTCGGCCATCATCAGGACGCCGAGCGGCGCATCCTCCGCCGCCTTTAGCACCAAAGTGTTGCCGGCGCACAAGGCTGGCGCGATCTTCAACGCGCCCAACAGCACCGGCGCATTCCACGGAATGATCGCACCGACAACGCCGATCGGCTCCCGCCGGGTGTAGCTCAGCACCTGCTCGCTGAGCGGGATCGTCTCGCCCTTCAGCTCGCCGGCAAGGCCGCCGAAATAGCGAAAGATGTCAGCGGCAAGTCGCGCCTCGGCGCGCGCCTGGGTGCGCAGCGCGTTGCCGGTTTCAAGCGCAATCGTCCGCGCCATCGCCTCGGTCTCGGTCTCCATCTTGTCGGCGATGCGCAACAGGAGCCGGCCGCGGTCGCGCGGCGCGAGTTTGCTCCAGGCCGGGAATGCACGGGCGGCGGCTTTGACCGCGCGGTCGACGTCGGCCGCATCACCGCGCGGGACCGTCGCGATCGGCTGCCGCTTTGCCGGGTTTTCGACGGTCAGAAACGCGCCGCAGAGGCTGTCTGCCGAGGAGCCGTCGATCAGCATGCGCACATGACGGAGGTCGGCTTTGGTTTGTTGGCGGATATCTTCGGTGATCGACATGGGGGTGCCCTTTCGCTGAGCTTTATCGATGGCGGCTATGGCGCCGCTCCTCTATATAAGGCCGCTTCCCCTATATCTGTTTAAATATAGCGTTACCGAGGTGGCGGGCGTTAAGCAAGCCTCGGCGTCCACTCCGCAAGCGAGGAGAAGCGGAGGACATGCTCGAACGCAACGCGCAGCCGCATCATGCGACGACGTTTCCCGGGCGCGCCTAACCTAAAATGCTGATCGCGCCAACGATCGAGGGGAAACGGGGCGCAGCATTGGCCCCGGCGCCCGCATCTGCCGGACTTGTTGCTGTGGCATGAACGGGTTCGATCGCCGCGAGTTCAAAACATCGCGGATGCCGCCGCCAACCAGCCCATTTCTTAATTTGCGATCTCGAAGATGGTTGTCGTCGCGTAGGTCTGACCAGGCTTCAACACTGTTGATGGAAAGTTCGCCTGGTTTGGCGAATTAGGATAATGCTGGGTCTCCAAGGCGAGCCCGTCACTTTGACGGTAGGCGCGATCGCTACTCCCGTACTGCGACGCATCAAGCGAATTCCCGCTGTAGAACTGAATGCCGGGCTGATCGGTCCATACTCGCAGCGTGCGCCCCGAATCCGGCTCGCTAACGATTGCCGCCAGGGTTAACTGATTGGGATGTCGAGGCGGGGTCACGACCCAATTGAGGTCGAAGCCGTCGCCGTAGGCGATCTGCGGATCATTCGACCGGATATCCTCGGAGACGGTCTTCGCACGCCGAAAGTCGAACACCGTTCCTGCCACCGGCTCGATGGTCCCGTTGGGGATCTGGCTATCATTGACCGGGGTAAAGCTGTTGGCATTGAGCGTCACCAAATGACCGTAGATCGTGCCGGTGCCCTCGCCTCTTAGATTCCAATACGAATGATTCGTCAGGTTGACGACCGTATCGGCATCTGTCGTGGCCTTGTACGCGATAACGATCTGGTTCCGATTGTTTACGGTATAAGTGACGTAAGTATCGAGATTGCCCGGAAAACCGTATACTGCATCGGCAGGGCAGTTTGGGTTCGGCGCGGCACCGGTCCAGCCGTCGCCTGCCGGACTTAGATAGTGGAGTTCGATGCCGACGCCACTCGCGTTATTAATGACCTTTGTGGCCGTCCAGACTTTTGTGTCGAACCCTTTGAAACCGCCGTGCAGAGTATTCGGGCCATTGTTGGGGTCAAGACAATAAGCGACCCCGTCCAATGTAAATACGCCGTTGGCGATGCGATTGGCGTATCGCCCAATAATTGCTCCGAAATGCGGCCCCGGGCTGTTCAAGGTCACATAATCGTTGAGGTTACTAAAGCCCAAAACGATATTGGGAATGTCTTGTCTCTGATTGCGTATCGAGGTGATGATGCCGCCATAGGTGATGATCTTCACCTCCAACCCATGAGCATTTGTCAGGGTATATTGGTAGACCGGTGAGCCCGATGTCGTGCCGTACAGGGTTTTAACGATCGAACCGGCGGCATGCGCCGGCGCTGACAAGATCAACGTCACCAATGCTACTGAAGGAACAACGAGCGTTATAAGCCGATCCAGCAGGTTCATGACTGTCCCTCCCATTGATTTTCCTCAATGATGATTCCTACCGGTCATCCCCTTGTCACCACTGCGGCAGCGGGCTCCCGTGTCTACCCGGCGTGACCTGCCTCCTGGCATAAACCAGAGGCGGCAAGCGGTCCGCCTCGATGCCGCAACGCCATCGTCCATCATGGACGGCCCGACCTCGGTATCAAGCTTGGTGGCGAGCCTTTCACGGTCGCCGCACTCGCCGTCAAGATACGAGATCTACTCGACAAGCCGTAACCGCACCAGGACACGAAAGGCTTTCCGATGTCGGAAGTTTACACGGGCGGAAGTTTACACGGGCGGAAGCTTACGCGGGCGGTCCGGCAGGGTATCAGCGACGCACGCCAGCCTCTCTGACCAGCCCCGTGGACGGGTCGACAGGCGCCGAGCCATTTTTGGCAACAGCGCCCGCTTTCGACCCGCTCCCTCGGAGCCACTCGTTACATTTCAGTCGCGCAGAAATCGGAGCAGCAATTCGGTGACTTTTTCAGGCTGCTCCTGTTGCACCCAATGCCCGGCGCCGTCCAGCAGGTGGACGCCGGTCATCCGCGTGCAGGCGGTGCCGTTCATCTTTTCGACCGCCCCTGGGCGCTGGTAGACGCCCCAGTCGCTGCTGCCCGAGATAAAGATCGACGGTATGTCGATGGTCTTGCCGGAATAAAGCTGCAGTTCGGCTTCGAACATGCCGCTGGTGCGCGAGCGGTACCAGTTGAGCCCGCCCTGAAACCCGTTGCGGCGGTATTCGCCAGCATAAACCGCAAGCGCATCATCGGGGAGCCATTGGCAAGCGGCAATCTCGGCTGGCGACGGCATCTCCTTGGCGACCGCGGTCGGCATGTCATCGGCGAGGTCCATTACGTAATAGGTCGGCATCTTGGCAAGCTCGGTCGCTGTCCAGCCGGCGAGCCGGTGCGGCTTGTTGCCTTTCCAGTCGGCGCTCTTGTGGTGGTAGTAGGCGCGCAGAAAATCGTGGACGCCCTGCTTGCAATACCACATCGCGGCATTGGCCGGGCGTGTCGAATACCACCATTGGTAATGCTTGCGTGGCCGCGGCAGTGCTGCCAGCGCTTCGTGAATGGTGGGGCTCTCCGGCACCTGCGGGACTTTGCCGTCGGTCTCGAATGGCAGGCTCGGCGGGCCCTCGAACGGCGCGCTCATCAGCGCCAACCGGCGGAACACATCAGGCCGCACGAGGGCGCACCAGGCCGCAACCCCGGCGCCGAAATCGTGCCCGATCACCGCCGCCGTTTCACGGTAGCCGAGCGCGGCGACGAGCCCGAGCGCATCGCGTACCGCGTTCAGATGGCGAAACGGGCGCAGATCGTCGTCGTAATGGGCGCTCCACCCGGTGGTGCGGCCGTAGCCGCGCAGATCGGGGGCCACGACATGGTACCCGGCGGATGCCAGCGGCCCGATGATCCGGCGCCAGGAATAGGCGAGTTCAGGAAAACCATGCAGCAGCAACACGCAGGGACGGCCGGGCTCTCCGGCTTCGAGGATATGGACGCGCAGGCCGTTGACGCGCTCGACAAAGCGCGCGCGGGTGCCGGCGGGGAGAACCGATCCATCGAGCGGCTGCAGTTCGGTCATTGGCCTCTCCTTTAAGCGTCGCCAGGCTGGGGGTTCTGTCGCCGCCAGGTCAAACCGCGATACGATCCCCACCCCCACCGGTACATGCGGGGACAACGTAGAATGGCAGCGAGGATGCATGAGTGTACAGAAGATCGGCGACCACATCCGGCGTGAGGAAGACCCGCGGCTGCTTCGCGGCCGCGGTCGTTATGCCGATGATGTGCGTCTGCCGCGCGAGGTGCGCGGTTATGTGCTGCGCTCGCCGCATGCGCATGCGCAAATCCAGGCCATCGATACGGCTGCCGCGACGGTGTCGCCGGGGGTGTTGTGCGTCCTCACGGGCGAGGATCTGAAAGCGCGCGGGCTCGGCACGCTGCGCCCGCTGATGCCGCGCAGGCGGCGCGACGGTTCACCGGCCTTTGTCTGTCCCCAGCCGATCCTCGCCGACGGGGTGGTGCGCTATGTCGGCGACCCGGTCGCTTTCATCGTCGCTGAGACGCTGAATGAGGCCAAGGACGCCGCTGAGCTGATCGAGATCGATTACGCGATGCTGCCGGCGGTGATCACCGCCGAGGCGGCGCTCGCGCCGGGCGCGCCGGCACTGTGGCCGAACAACCCCGGCAACGAGGTCTTTCACCACGTCGCCGGCAACAAGGCGGCGGCCGATGCCGCGTTTGCCGGCGCGGCGCATATCGTCAAGCACCGCACGGTCAACAACCGCATCACCGCCAACAGCATGGAGCCGCGCGGCTGTCTCGCCGAGTACGACCCTGACGACCACAGATACACGATCCGCTGCACGATCCAGTCGGCGCACGGCACCAGGACAGCGCTCGCCGACCAGATCTTCAAGGTGCCGCAAAGCCGCGTGCGCGTATTGTGCGACAATATGGGCGGCGGGTTCGGCATGAAGGGCGGCTGCTATTCCGAATACGCGCTGTCGCTATGGGCAGCCGAGATTATCGGGCGGCCGGTGAGGTGGATCGCCGAACGTTCGGAAAGCATCATGAGCGACGAGCAGAGCCGTGGCAGCATCGTGGACAGCGAACTGGCGCTTGATGCCGACCTCAAATTCCTCGGCTTGCGGGTCAGGTGGGTGAACCCGATCGGCGCCTATTATTCGACCGATCGGCCAACAATCCCGATCACCACCGGGCTCGGCTGCCTGGTGAACACTTACGCGTTCCCGGCGGTGTATGTCGAAGTGACCGCGGTGCTAACCAATACGATGACCGTAGCACCCTATCGCGGCGGCGGCCGGCCCGAGCCGATCTATGTTACCGAAAGCATTATCGAAAAGGCGGCGCGCCAGTTCGGCGTCGATCCGGCCGAGTTGCGGCGGCGCAACGCCATACCCGCAAGTGCTATGCCCTATCCGACGCCGATGCAGCAGGTCTACGACAGCGGCGATTTTGTCAAGAACCTCGACGACTGTCTGGCGCTCGGCGACCACGCCGGACAGGCGGCGCGCGCGGCCGCGGCAAGAGCCCGCGGCAAACTGTTCGGCATCGGCGTCGCCATGGTGACCGCGGCGACCGGCGGCCGCGACTACGAGCACGCCGAGATCCGCTTTGACGCGGCGGGCGGGGTCGTGCTGCTGACCGGCGCCATGGACCACGGCCAGGGCCATGCGACGACCTTCAAGCAGGTGCTGTCGGAAAAGCTCGGCATCGACGCGGCTCTGATCCGCTACCGTTATGGCGACAGCGATCTGGTGACGATGGGCATCGGCACCTTCGGCTCACGCTCGGCACAGCTCGCCGGGTCGGCGATTGTCGTTGCCGCCGACAAGCTGATCGACAAGGGCCGCCATATCGCCGCGCATATGATGGAGGCGGCGTCGGACGATGTGAGCTTCCATGCCGGACACTTTGTGATCACCGGCACCGACCGCTCGGTCGGGCTCGCCGAGGTGGCGCGGCATTCGTTTCACGCGCAGCTGCTGCCAAACGACATCGAGACCGGGTTTACCGAGCGTGCCAATTTTGGCCCCAACGGCTCGGCGACCTTCCCCTCCGGCGCGCATCTGGCCGAGGTCGAGATCGACGCCGAGACCGGCCGGGTCGAACTGACCCGCTACACCGCGGTCGACGATTGCGGCGTCGTGCTCAATCCGCTGCTTGCGGAGGGACAGATCCAGGGCGGCATCGTGCAGGGGATCGGCCAGGTGCTGATGGAGAACATCGTCTATGACGAGCGCGGCCAGCTTTTGTCCGGCTCGTTCCAGGATTACTGCATGCCGCGCGCCGGTGATTTCTGCCGTTTCGAGCTCGGCAGCAACGAGAGCCCGACCAACCGCAACCCGCTCGGGGTCAAGGGTGTGGGCGAGGCCGGCACGCTGGGGGCCATCCCGGCGGTGATGAACGCGGTCAATGACGCGCTGGCACGGATCGGGGCGCCCGCGGTCGAGATGCCGGCAACGAGCGAGAAGGTGTGGCGGGCCATCCGCGCCGCAAACGGCAACGGGACGAGCGCATAAAGCTCGCCGTCATTACGGCAGTTGGAACGCAAATTGTCGTCTTGTCGTCGCCGACCTGAACCCGCGGCGACCCGGCGACCGGGAGAACCGCGATGAAGCCTTGGCTGACGATCGTCGGCATTGGCGAGGACGGGCTGGCCGGGCTCGGCAGCGCCGCCCGGGCGGCGATCGACGGCGCGAAAACCTTGTTCGGCAGCAAGCGGCATCTCGCCCTCGTGCCGTGCGGCGATCAGCAACGCATCGCTTGGCCAAGCCCGTTCGCCCAAGCATTCGACTTGCTGCTGGCACGTCGCGGCACGCCGGTTTGCGTGCTCGCCAGCGGCGATCCGATGTGGTTCGGGATTGGCGCGAGCCTCGCGCGCCATGTCCCGCCCGAGGAATGCGCCGTCTATCCGGCGCCGTCGTCGTTCAGCTTGGCGGCCGCCCGTCTCGGCTGGCCGGTCCAGGACGTGATACCGCTCTCGGTACACAGCCGACCGGTCGAGGCCTTGCATCCGTACATCCAGCCGCAAGCCCGTTTGCTCATCCTGAGCAAAAACGGCCGCACCCCGGCTGCGATTGCGAAGCTGCTGAGCGAACGCGGGTTCGGCGCAAGCCGTCTCTCGGTGCTTGAGCATCTCGGCGGCTCGGCGGAACGGCGCATCGACGGCACCGCCGGCGAGTGGCCGGAGCAGCCGACGGCCGATTTTAACATTGTCGCAGCCCGTTGCCTGGTCGGTGAGGGTGCAGCCGTCTTGTCGACGCTGGCGGGATTGCCGGATGACGCCTACACCCATGACGGCCAGCTGACCAAGCGTTCGGTGCGCGCCGTCACGCTCGCGCATCTCGCGCCGGCGCCGGGCGAACTCTTGTGGGATGTCGGGGCCGGGTGCGGTTCGATCGGCATCGAATGGATGCGCCATCACCCCTCTTGCCAAACGATCGCGGTCGAGGTCGAGCCGACCCGATGCGACTTCATCAAGGAGAATTGCTTCCGGCTCGGCGTCCCCGGTCTGCGCCTCATCGAGGGCCGCGCGCCCGAAGCGCTGTCGAACCTCGGTCCGCCCGACGCGATCTTTATCGGCGGCGGCCTCTCCGATCCCGATGTCATCGAACGCTGCTGGGAAGCGCTGCCGCCGGGAGGACGGCTGGTCGCGAATGCGGTCACCCTGCAGGGCGAGGCATTGCTGATCGAGTGGCGGGGCCGCACGCAAGGAGAATTGATTCGTATCTCGGTCGCCCGCGCCGAACCGCTCGGGCGCTTTGCGGGCTGGCGGACGGCAATGCCGGTGACCCTGCTGGCCGCGGTCAAGCGGCGGAAGAGGTGAGTACCCCCAGCGGGGACCGCGGGTCAGCCGGCGGTCGCGGTGATCGGTTTCGTCCGCTCGATCGGCCTGCCCGCTGACCCAACATGATGGAGCGAGGTTTGTGTCGTGCTGATCGTTGCCGGTGCGAATTTGTGCTTTCGGCCTATTGTAAGCCGCGTGAATAGACAACGCTTGGTGCGCTGGAGGCCAAGACGCGTTATTCGGGGGCATTGCGGTGCGAAGGACCGGAGGAATCGCACATCTGCGCGCCATTGCTTCAATCGGCAGCGAGTGCCATGAGTTCGGAGATCGGCGTTGATGGCGTTCTCGTCGTTGCGATCGACAAAGACATGCTGGCGACGAACAACGGGTGCACCCACTCTATGGTGGGCGATGATCTTGGTTGGAGCATTGCCAATCTGACCGGGCGCCGATCGGGACGTGACGGCATCCTGATCGAGATCATCGGCGGCCGCGATCCTGATCCCGGCGCGCGGCGCGACGGACCGGTCGGCTGCGTCGCCGAGGTCTCGCGGTGAAAACCATCCTCATCATCGGGATTGGCGCGGGCGACCCCGACTATGTGACGATCCAGGCGATCAACGCCCTCAACCGCACCGATGTCTTCTTCATGCTTGATAAAGGCGCGAGCAAGCGGAAGCTCCTCACGCTGCGCGAGGAAATCTGCCGACGATACATCAAGCACCGGAACTACCGGTTTCTCGATGCGACCAGCCCGGAATGGGAACGCGGCGCCGCCGACTATCGCGCTACGATCGACGCGCTCAACGACGACAAGCGGGCGCTGTTCGAGCGGCTGATCGCCGACGGCATGGCGGACGGAGAGTGCGGCGCCTTTCTGGTTTTGGGCGATCCGGCCTTGTACGACAGTACGGTTCGCATCATTGCAGCAATCGCTACCAGCGGCGCGCGCGACATCGAGTACGAGGTCATCCCGGGGATCAGCGCCGTGCAGGCGCTGGCTGCCAAGCACAAGATCGCGCTCAACCTTATCGGCGAACCGGTCGAGATAACCACTGGTCGCAAGCTGGCCGAGGGGTTGTCGGAAAATTCGGACAGCATTGTCGTCATGCTCGACGCCCACAACACCTATCGGCAATTCGCCGATCAGGACATCGACATCTTCTGGGGCGCCTATATCGGCACGCCGGACGAAATCCTGATCGCGGGCAAGCTCAAGGTCGTGGCCGAACAAATCGAACGGGTCAGAACCGCAGCGCGCCAGGCGAATGGCTGGATCATGGATACCTATCTAATAAGGAGGAATCGCGGCAAAGGTTGAACGCGCCGGCTTGGCCTGTTGCTATGGTGCCCTGTTGCTATGGTGCCGGTATGCCGAAAGCCGGTTGGGCACAGGGTTAGGGCCACACCTCGCTGATGGCGATATCCGGGGTTAAGAGAGAATTCGGTGCGTCGTTTCGGGCTGTGTCGTCTCAGCAATTACGGCGCGCGCCCGATCGGTTGAGAAGCACCGCCTGCGAGCGATGTCCGTGATCACTTCGAGCGAATTTCCCCGCGCCTGTCGGCCGCGCTCGTTCCGACGAGCTTGGCGGGGCGGTTGCCGCTTAGGCGTCGGTGGCGGTCGTGGGGTCGATCATGCGGCGGACTTCGGTGATTTTGTTGGCGGGAAAGCCGCTGCGCCGCGAGTGCTCGCGGATGATTTCCTCATTCTGGGCAAGATAGATGCAAAATGTCTTGTCGCCGGCGACATAACTTTCGACCCATTGGATATCGGGCCCCAGTTCCTTTAACACCGCGTTCGATTTCTGCGCGGCTTCTTTCAAGGCTTGGCGTTCGGCACTGCCAATCGCAGGCAATTCGCGTTCAATGATGTATTTGCGCATCGCTCGCTCCCCGAATGCATGATGCGCGATCGTGTCAGATCGGGCGGCAGGCGTAAAGCATCCCGGGAAGGTGGGATTCGGGCGCACGCCTGCCGTGCGCGAGCGCCGGTCATCGGCGCGCGGCGCGCATCGCCGCCAGTACTTTCGGATAATGAATGGGCGGGGTCATGTGGTAGTGGGCCCTGATCGCCGCGACCGGCTCGGCCAACAGGTTCTCCCAATCGGCGGCGTACAGCCATCCCGCGCGCCGACCACGGCGATAGGCTTCAAACACCGCGCGGCGTACCGGTTGACCGCGCAACCGGCGCGAAATCCGTTGCGCCACGAACATCGCAATCACCGCGAACCCCTTCAGCCCGGTCTGTGCGTATGAGAACGCGAGCAGACAGCCCTCGCCGAGCGGGTCGCGGCCATAGCCGGTGACGACATGCAGCAAATCGTGGATATCGCGTCCGCGCTCGCGGAAGAGGGTGTAACTATCGCCCGGTACCAGGGTGTCGCGAATTTGCGAGGCTTCGACCAGCCCCTCCGCCGTCAGGTTTTCGGTGGCCATAAATTCGTGATAAACGCGCCCGAGTGTTCCCGACGGAAAGGTGGCGAGACGTTCGCGGTCGCTTAGCCACTCGAGCAGCTGGCGGTGCTCAGCAAGCACGGCGCGGCCGGTCTCGGTCGCTTGAAACCGCGCAAATTGGCGCACCGAAGTCTTGCCGCGCAACGCATCGATCAGCATGACCGCCTGTTTTATGTCGCCGCGGTTGCGCTTTAGATTGCGCATCGCGCGCCATGCAACGATCGGCTGAAGGCGTGTGCTGATGGGTTGTGCCATGGCCCGATCCTCGTAAGCTCTCGCCGACAATCAGCATTACTGACAATATTGTCAGTATATATCCCGTCGTCAAGAGGCACTTTGCAAAATGGCTGAGAGCGCAAAGCGGGTTCGCCGCACACCCGATCAGGCGCGCCGCCTCATTCTTGATGCGGCGCAGGCGGCAATCGCCCGCACCGGCCCCGAAGGGTTGCGGCTTCACGACATTGCCGCCGCTGCGGGCGTGTCGCACCCGCTGATCCTGCACCATTTCGGAAGCCGGGCCGGTCTCGTACGGGCGCTGACGCGCGAGGCGGTTGTCGAACTCAGGGACAAGCTGGTCGCGGCGATGAGCGAACCCGACAATACAACCGAGGAACAGCTCGCCCGTGTGTTTTATGCCTTTCGCGGCGGGCTCGGGCAGCGTTTGGCCTGGCTCGCCACGGTCGATCCTGATGGCGACGAGAGCGCTGCCGCAATGATCCAGCGCGACTTTGCCGATCGGCTGCACGGCCGCCGCGTTGCCGCGGCGCCGCCCGGAACGATCGTGTCCCGGGAGGAAAGTCTCTTTCTGGTGCAACTGATCGCCATTGCAGCACTGGGCGATGCGATCTACGGCGCCCAGTTCCGCCGCAGCGGCGGACTGCCCGAAGCGCCCGAGACAGACCGGCGATTCTTCGCTTGGCTCGCCACGCTGATCCGGGCTCGCGCTTTGCCCGTCTAGCTCCTAAGAATGGACAGCCGCATAGGCGGCTTTCGAGGATGGAGGAGACTGTGGCAAACGACCGCGAGAACAGTGATTTATTCGACAAAGGTCTGGCAGTGCGGCGGGCGGTGCTCGGCGCCGAATATGTCGACCGCTCGATCCGGAACGCCGACGCGTTCACCCAGCCGTTTCAAAAACTCGTGACCGAATGGTGCTGGGGCGAGGTGTGGAACCGGCCGGGCCTCGACAAGAAGACGCGCAGCATGCTCAACTTGGCGATGCTGACTGCGCTCAATCGCCCCAACGAGGTGCGGCTGCATATCCGCGGCGCGCTGAACAACGGTGTGACCCGCGAGGAAATCCAGGAGGTATTGCTGCACACCACGGTTTACTGTGGGGTGCCGGCGGCGCTGGAAAGCTTCCGTATCGCCGCCGAGGTGCTCAAGGAGGAAGACGCGAAAAAACCATGAGCGCGCTGCCCCGCCGTGCAAGGCGCTGACCGCTGCGCGGCGCCGGGCGCGCCGGAACCGCAGCCCGCTGCAGGACACTTTCCGTGGCGGTCGCTCGCGTTGCGACCTCTGTTGCCGCCGCGCGAGTGATCATGTTTTTGCCGTTGATTTGCGTCCGGCAAATGCCCGATACAGGAGTTGTCTGCGTGGCCTGTCGGCTAAGTACCGAGAACAGACCGGAAGATTATCCGGCAAAGGAGGATCGCCGTGAACTCGCGAGCATTCGCAAAAGAACCGCTGACGCCAGCGGCCCGACGCGTCATCGCCGCCGGGTTTATCGGCTTTGCCGTCGATTTCTTCGACATCTATCTGCCAGTGCTGGTGCTGGCACCGGTGATCAGTTATTTCGAGCCAAAGGGCCTGACCTCGGCCGCGACGACGACGATCTACTACTTTACGATCGCTGCGACGCTGCTCGGTCGACCGTGCGGTGCGGTTATTTTCGGCCATTGGGCCGACAGGGTTGGCCGGCGCATGACGACGATGATCAGCATCGCCGGTTTTGGTCTGTTCACGATGCTGATCGCTTTCTTGCCCGGCTCCGCCACGGCCGGCGTCTGGGCTTTGGTGATCCTGATCGCGATCCGCTTTGTCGGCGGCATCTTTATGGGCGGTGAGTACACCTCGAACAACACGCTGGCGCTCGAGATGGTGCCAAAGGAACGGCGGGGGTTTGTCGGCGGGCTGATCCAGGGCGCCTATCCGGTCGGGTTCGCCCTGACAACGGTGTTGGCGACCATCATGCTGAGCGTGACGACAAAGGAGCAATATTATCTGTGGGGATGGCGGATTCCGTTTCTGGTTGGGGGCGCCCTCGCCTTTGCTTTCCTGCTCTATTACCGTCTGGTCCCTGAATCGGTGCTCTGGCAGGCGAGTGAAAAAAGTGCCGCACCGCTCAAAGAAGTCACCTCCGGATGGCATCTGCGCACTTTGGGCCAGATTTTTTTGATGATGAGCGGCTTCTGGCTGATCGGTCAGCCTTCGAATGTGCTGCCGCAAATCATGATCAAACATTTGGATGTCCCGAGCCGCATGACCTCGATGACCTTTTTATTGTCGAGCATCGTGCTGTTCTTTGGTTTCCTCGGCTACGGGATGTTGAGCCAGATGATCGGACGGCGCCGCGCGATCGTGCTGGGTAGTCTCGTCTCGATGGTCGGCGGCGCGGTGCTCTATTACAGCACCATTGCGCACGGGCTCGTCGGCGGATCGCCGTTCGTCACCTCTCTGCTCGCCGGGGCGTTCAACGCACTGGTTCTGGCCCCGTGGGGAATCGCCACCGTCTACATCTGCGAGCGTTTCCCGACCCATGTGCGCGCCAGCGGCTATGGCATCGGCTACAGCCTGGCAGTCGTAATCCCGTCATTTTCGGGCCTCTATCTCTTATGGCTCGGCCATGTGATGCCCTATGTCTTCACACCGATCGTGCTGATCGTCATTGCCGGGGTGCTGATGATCACCGGGGCATTGCTGGGTCCGGAGCCGCGGCAGGCAGAGCTGCATATGCCCGATCTCGGTCTCCCCCGCTCGGCCCGGATGGCGTCAAGCGCCGAATGAGCCGATCGCCGCTCAGGCGCGCGCGGGCGCTGCGACGCCGCTGGCGAAGACTGGCCGCAACAGGCTCAGGAAATAGGCAAGGCAGCTCAACAGCACGATCCAGAAGGTGGTTGGCCAGTCGGTGACATAGGCGAGGGCGAGCCCGCCCCAGGTTTCGAGCACCGCCAAAAGAACCGCCACAGCCACGCCGACCCCAAGACGCGAGACCAGCCGCTGCGCCGCCGCTGCCGGCCCGACCATCAAGGCAAACACCAGAAGCACTCCGACCACCTGCGCTGCCTCGGCGACGGCAATGGCCACGATCGTCAGAAACAATACCGAGACGAGCCGCAGCGACACCCCCTTGGCCTCGGCGAGTTCGGGTTCCAAGGTCGCGAACAATAGGGGGCGCGACAGCACCGCCAACGCCAGCAGGGTCGCCACGGTCATTGCCAGCAGACCCCAAAAAGTATCAGAACCGATCGCCAGCAGGTTGCCGAACAGGATTGCGGTCGCCTCGGTGGCGCTCGCCGTATAGAGCGACAAAAACAGCACGCCGAACCCCAGCGCCAGCGCGATCCCGATCGCGACATCGCGGTGGCGCAGCCGATCGCCGAGCAGTCCCATCGCGACCGCCGCCGCCACGCTAAAGGCGAGCAGACCCCAGAATGCGGCGATGCCAATCAATATCGAGCCGGTGGCACCGGCAAACCCGACATGCGACAGCGCATGGCCGGCAAAGACGAGGTTACGCAACACCAGGAAGAAACCGACGGCGCCAGCCGCGACCGCGACGATCCCGCCCGCCAAAAAGGCGGTCCGCATGAACTCGAAGTCAAACATCGTGACGGTGCGCTTCGGCCTCGACCGGGCCGTGCCCGGCAACGACGAGGATGCGGTTATCTATTCGCACGACCTCGATCGGCACGTCATAGAGGCGTGAGAGTACCGCGTCGGTGACGACCTCGTTCACCGGCCCGATCGCAGCCGACGGTTGCCCAGATAAAGGACGCGGTCCATGACCCCGAGCAGCGGGTTCAGATCATGGGCGCTGAACAAGACCGTGACACCTTCGGCGAGTTGGATCCGCCTTATCAGTGAAACCACCGCCTGCTGGAAGTGCGGGTCAAGGCTGATCAGCGGCTCGTCGAGCAACAGGATGCGGGGACCGCCGAGGAGTGCCTGCGCCAGCAGCAACCGCTGCAACTCGCCACCGGACAGCTGCGCCAGGCGCCGCTCGGCAAATGCGTCCGCCTCGACCAGCGCCATGGCGCGTTCGATTTGCCGTCGGCCGCGGCGGCCGATCAGCGGCAGACCCCAACGCTCCCCTTGCCATGCGCTGGCGACAAAACTCCAGCCGCTGATCGGCAGGTCAGCGACGGTGGCGCGCTGCTGCGGCAGATAGCCGGCGACGCGGTTGCCCCGTCCCGGCGGCTTACCGAACACCCGAATTTCGCCCGCGAGCGGCGACAACAGGCCGAGTATGGCACGCAGCAGCGTTGTCTTGCCCGACCCGTTCGGACCAAAGACCCCGATAAACTCGCCAGGCCGGATCGCCGCGCTGATGTTGCAAAGCACGATCCGCCTGCCACGCGCCAACGTCACCCCCGTCGAGTTCGATCCCACTCGCCACCCCGATCGCACCTGCGGTTATTGAGCGAGAGCACGACCGATCGCACCGAGTTGCGAGCGCATCCATTGCTGGTAATCCTCTCCGGGCGGCTCGGTCTCGCTGACCCCGACTACCGGCAGCCCGGAGTGTTCAGCGATCGCGCGCATCCGCCGGGTCAACGCGTCGCTGGTCTGGTTGTTGTAGACCAGCAGTTTGGCGGCTTTTGTCGCGAGCGACGCCTGAAACGCGGCAGTTTCCGCGGCACTGGGCTCAGCGCCGTTCATGACTGCGAGTTGGAAAGGGGAGTTGAGCATCTTTAGACCGAGCGCGTCCGCCATGTAACCGAAGACTGGCTCGGTGGCGGTCACCGGCGTTCCGGCATATTTGCGGCGCAATGCAGCAATCTGCCCGGTCAGCGGCTGCAAGGATTGTTCGAAAGCCGCAAGACGGCTCTGGTATCCGGTCCGATGCGCCGGATCGAGGGTGCCGAACCTGCCGGCCAGTGTCTGCGCCAGTACCAGCGCGGTCTCGAGGTCGTACCAGATATGCGGGTTGTCTCCGGGCTTCTTGTGCATCAGGACGGCGACAATGATTGCCTGGCGTGAGGCGGAGGGCGAAGCCGACAGCAGCTTTGGCAGCCACGGGTCGTAATCGATACCATTGTAGATGACCAGTGCCGCGCGCGCGAGCAAGCGTGCGGTCGAAGGCCTCGCTTCGAATTCGTGCGGATCCTGATCGGGGTTGTTCAGGATGCTGGTGACCGCGACCTCCGACCCGCCGATCTGCCGGGCGATGTCGCCGTAGAAATTTTCGGCGGCAACGACGTCCAGCGGCCGGCCGTGAGCAGGAGAGATCGCGAGCCCCAGGATTGCGAGCGCGCCCCGAGCGCGCCGAGCAGCCAGGAGTGCAGCCGCGCGTATCGGGCGTCGAAACGCCAACTGCCATCGAAACGCCAACTGGGTGTCTGCCGGAGTGTTTCGGCGGGCTGCCAGATCATCGTTCAGCACACGAAATGCAACTCTATAACGTTATTATTAGCAGCGCTGTGCCGACGGCGCAAAGGGCATCTCCCGATCAGGATTCGCGCTTTCCGAGCCTGCTGGCAGACCTGCGCGCGAGCAGCTGCGGCACTGTCGACGAACCTGCAAAAGCCTGTTTAAACGCGAGATATCACCGAAATAGCTGCCGAGAAATCCCGGGCGCCTGCGCCGGACGGTAGCCAATAATGCGCGAACTCGGCAAGATGCGCCGCCGGGGATTATCCCGCGAATTGGGGGTGAACGAAATGCTCAAAAAATTGGGTTTGGTGATCGGCGCTGTGGGCTTGCTGGCGGGCGTTGCATTGCCGGGTCTGCCGGCGCAGGCGCAAACCAGCGTGCGGGTCGGTACGCTCAACTGTAACGTTGCCGCAGGATGGGGTTTTGTCTTCGGATCGTCAAAAGCGCTGCATTGCGTATTCAGCCATGCCGGGGGGCCGCCCGAACGCTACACCGGCTCGATTTCCAAATTCGGCATCGATATCGGCTATACCCAGGGTGGCGCCCTGATATGGGCGGTGCTTGCGCCGACCGCGAACATCGCGCGCGGGGCGCTCAGCGGCAATTACGGGGGGGCTACCGCGAGCGCTACGGTCGGTGTCGGCGCCGGCGCCAATGTTTTGGTTGGCGGCTCGAACCATACGATATCGCTGCAGCCGGTCAGCATCGAAGGCAACACCGGGCTCAATGTCGCTGCGGGAATTGGAGCGATCAGCCTCCGCTACGCTGGCCCGGAACGCTGAGCCTGGGCTTGTCAGGGGGTTGCGGCGGATATGGTGACGCATTCGATGAGCCGTCGCAACCCCGCCAAGGTAAGCGTCGTCGCAGCCGGCCGGTCACGGCAAGCGCCTTGCCGCTTTAAGCAGTCCGCCATACCGTCGCCCTATTGCCGATCATTGTTCCATCGTCAAGCTGCACCGGCGATCAGGCGCAAAACGGCGCTCGGGGGATCCTTTGCTACAGCCGATATTTCGGCTCCTCTATTATCTTTATGCGCGTCGGCTCACCCGCAATATCCGAGGCCGGCCGCGGCCGCGTCACATCGGCATCATCCTTGACGGCAACCGGCGGCATGGCCGGTCGCTTGGCATCATCGAACCACGCGCGGTTTACGATCTCGGCGCCGACAAACTCGACGAAGTCCTTGAATGGTGCATCGAATGTACAGTCCCCACGGTCACTTTGTGGGTCTTTTCGACCGATAATTTTCGCCGGTCGCCGGCTGAGGTCTCCGGGATCATGGCCTCGGTCGAGGCCAAGCTGGTTGCCCTTGCCGAAGATCCGGCGATCCACCGCGGCCGGGTCCGGGTGCGCGCAATCGGCTGTCTCGCGATGCTGCCGCCGGCGGTACTCGACGCGATCAAGGCGGCCGAACGCGCCACTGACAGTTATGACGGGCTCGAGTTGAATATCGCCGTCGCGTATGGCGGCCGCCAGGAAATCACCGATGCGGTGCGGGCATTGTTGTCACGTTTTGCCGCCGAGCAAATGACGTTGGCCGAGGCGATCGAGGAAGTCACACCCGAAGCGATCGCGCGCCATCTCTACACCGCCGGCCTGCCCGACCCCGACCTGATCATCCGCACCTCGGGAGAGATCCGGCTTTCGGGTTTTCTATTGTGGCAGAGCGTCCACAGCGAATTTTATTTTACCGATGTGCTGTGGCCCGCCTTTCGCAAAATTGATTTTCTGCGCGCGATCCGGGCGTTCCAGGACCGTCAGCGGCGCTACGGCTGCTAGTGTGCGAACCTGACACCGGTCCCGCCGAACCCACACCCGCCGCGCTGCGCGCGGCACCGTGGCGCGCTACCCAACCGGAGCCGGCACGCGCGCCGCCGGGCGCATTCCGGCGAGGGCGGACCCAGCCCGTTAGGGCCGGGTGAGGGGGGGATATGTGCCAATCACCCGCTGGATTTGATCACGCAAACGCGACCGAGTTCGGCGAGGATTGGAATAGTGCGGCGATCGTGGCCCGTTTTCGCCTATTTTCGCTGATATTTCATTGACACGGCCATGTCGCGCCTGAAACAGGCATACCGCGACGAGGAAACGGGTCGGCTCGCAGTTGCCGATAATCCGCACCGGCGGGTACGGTCGAGTGTATGCTCCGGTTTGCGAGCGTCGCGGTGACCTCAATTTGACGGAAAGGAAATAGCCGTGTCCGATACCAATGACCAACGGCCGCCAGTCGCCGTCGGCCACGTCCGCCTCGCTGCCAGCGATGTCGGCGCTGCGGCGCGCTGGCTCGAGACGGTCGGTCTACGCCCGATCGTGACCAGGGGTGAGCTTGCCGTGCTCGAACTGCGCGGCGGCACGCATGTCGTCGTGCGGCAGACGGAACAGCCGCCCGCCCCGGGCACGACTGCTCCCTTCGACCTGATGGTCGATGATATTGACGCCGCGCACCGCGACTACGCCAAAAAGGGGTTGTCGCCATCGGCGATCCGCCGCGGTCGCATCCACGATTCGTTTGATCTCGCCGGACCTGACGGCCAGGCGTTTACGGTCAACTCCACGCACGCTAGCGGCGAGCCGATTTGACCGCCGGCTGACACCCGGCGCGTCCCTGTCCCATGGCGGGGACAGGGACGCGCGTCGGCCGCTACTCTGCGCGCCAAACAATTCTCAGCGGGTTCGCACGAACTTGTCGACGCCGCGTTCGGTGGTCAGTCCGGCGTAAATGTCGCCCTGCGAGTCAACGCCAACCCCGTGAACATGACGGCTCTCCAACCGCGCGAGGACATTTCCCTGACCATCGCGCACGCAGACATAGGCGGGGTTGCCGCCGTCCTCTTGCTCGGCAATATAGAAATTGCCGTCCTTGCCGCGGCTGATGTCGTTGGGTCCGCCCATGCCGGTCCACTGGCCGAGATAGTCGCCGTCCGGTGTGAAGATCTGGATGCGTTTGTTCGAACGGTCGGCGACATAGAGCTTGCCGTCATCGTCAAAGGCGATGCTGTGCGGCAGATGAAACTGGCCCGCACCGCTACCGGGAGTTCCCCAGGATTTGACCAGACGCCCGTCTGATGTGAAGCGGTGCACGCGGGCATTGCGGTAGCCGTCGGTCACATAGATGTCGCCATTGGGATGGACCATCATCTCGGTCGGGTGATTGAATGGCCCGGCCGCACGCTCGACTAGCCAGTTGGCGACCTGGCCGGTGTCGGAATGGACGCCGCGGGTGCCGAGCTCCATCAGCGGCTTGCCATCCAAAGTGAACGACTTTGCCACCGAGTCGGAGCGGTCGGTGGTGTAGACGGTGCCGCCGACGATCTTCAGCCCATGCGGGTCGGTGACCTCACCGCTGCCCCAGGCGCCCAGATACTTGCCGGTACGGTCGAAGACCACCACCGGCGGATCCTTGCGCTGGAATACGTAGATGCGGTCTTGATCGTCGGCCGCCACCCGGCTGACCAACCCGAAGGTCTCACCTTGCGGCAATTTGAAAAAATCGCGGATCAGTTCGTAGGTGTATTCGCCGGTGCCGAGCTGTGCCATCGCTGTCTTCCTCCCCAAAGGATGACGCGATTTTCAGCCTCGGCGAGGCGCGCCGCAACGAAATTCGGCATGACGGTTCGGGACCGACGCCCCATCCTGCGCCCATCTCCTCCCGTGCAGCTGCGGGGGCTGTCCTTCGTCCCCTCGCCTGCATGCAAGGGAAGGGACCGGCTGGTGCTATCAAAGAGGGCGTTTGATCGCCGCCCGGCGACACAGAGCCTGGTAAAACGCAATCGCGCCGACAGGGTGGTCACCGCGCGGGTTTCGGCTTAACCTTGCCGCAGGTTCCGCGTCCGGTCGCGACCTCATAAGGGCGACAAACCCCCAGCTTGCGAGGAGGAGAGACTGCCATGCCGTTTTATCAAAAGGGCGATGTCCGCATCCGCTACGAGGAGGCCGGCTCCGGCTTCCCGCTCCTGGTCACTCCCGGCGGCGGGTTGAACTCGCGGGTCAGCAATTGGCCGACCGCGGTGATCAACGCAATGGAAGAGTTCAAGAACGATTTCCGCTGCATCACGATGGACCAGCGCAACGCCAATGGCGGCGAATCAACGGGTCCGGTCCCGACCGACCACGCTTGGGACGCCTTTGCCGACGACCAGCTGGGTCTGATGGACCATCTCGGCATCCGCGAATTCTTTTATATGGGCTACTGCATCGGCGGCTGTTTTGCCGGCAAGCTGTTGCAGCGAGCGCCCGGCCGGGTGGTCGCCGCCGTCTTCTGCCAGAGCGTCGGGCATCGGCCGGAAGACCCGGACGTCATGTATCGACATAGCCGCGATAATTGGCTGTCCGATTTCCGCGCGCGCCGGCCCGACGTGTCGACGGACAATATCGACAAGTACTTCCACAGCCTGTGGCGGGAGCAGCCTGATTTCCTCTACAGCGTGCCGCGCGAGTTCATCAAGAACAACCGCACACCGATCCTGGTGCTGCCGGACGACACCTCGTCGCACCCGCTGCAGACTTCGATCGATGTCGCCTCGCTGGCGCCGAACGCCGAGATCACGGTCTTCCCGTGGCGCGCGCCCGAGGATTTGCGGCAGCGCACGATCAACCGGGTGCGCAATTTCCTTAAATCGCACATCCCGCTGCGCGCCGCCGCGCAATAAGCGATAGGGAGAGATGCCATGCCGTTTTATCAAAAGGGCGACGTCCGCATCCGCTACGAGGAGACCGGTTCGGGCTTCCCGCTCCTGGTCACTCCCGGCGGCGGGTTGAACTCGCGGGTCAGCAATTGGCCGACCGCGGTGATCAACGCGATGGAGGAGTTCAAAAACGACTTCCGCTGCATCACGATGGACCAGCGCAACGCCAATGGTGGTGAATCGACCGGGCCGATCCCGACCGGCGACCCATGGGATGCGTTCGCCGACGATCAGCTGGGTCTGATGGACCATCTCGGCATCCGCGAATTCTTTTATATGGGCTATTGTATCGGCGGCTGCTTTGCCGGGAAGCTGCTGCAACGCGCGCCGCAGCGCGTTGTCGCCGCGGTGTTCTGCCAGACCGTCGGCCACCGGCCGGAACTCCCGGACCACATGTACAATTCCGGCAAGGATGTCTGGGCGCCCGAACTGCTGCCGCGTCGGCCCGATTTGACGATGGCGCAGGTGGAGTCGTACTTGCACAACCTGTATCGCGTGAACCCCGATTTCTTGTACAGCGTGTCACGCGACTTTATTCGCAATTGCCGCACACCGATCCTGGTCCTGCCGGACGACACCCCGGGGCACCCGTTGCAGACCTCGATCGATGTCGCCTCGCTGGCGCCGAACGCCGAGATCACGGTGTTCCCATGGCGCGAACCCGAGGATCTGCGACAGCGCACGATCAATCGCGTGCGCAATTTCCTCAAGTCGCACATCCCGATGCGCGCTGCCGCCCAATAGGGGGACGTAGCCCGTAGGGCGGGTGGGCGGAAGCGTATTCCGGCATCGGGTGCCGAAATGCGCTCCGCGTTCCGTCCTGCAATCGCGAGCGACTGCTACGCCGCCAATTTTTGACGCGCCGAGCTTTTGATCATGGCAGCACCCTTTTCGGCGATCATGATCGTCGGCGCGTTGGTGTTGGTCGAGGTCACCGCCGGCATCACCGAGGCGTCGATGACCCGCAGCCCGTCGATCCCGTGCACCCGCAGCTCATTGTCGACCACACTCAGCGGGTGCTGCCCCATCATGCAGGTGCAGCTCGCGTGATAACAGGTGCCGCCCATGCGCCGGGCGTAGTCGAGCAATTCGTCATCGCTCTGGAGATCGCGGCCCGGCAAAGTTTCCTCGCGGACAAACCGCTGCAGCGCCGGGGCAGCGAATATTCGCCGGGCAAACCGCAGCCCGCCGATGATCGCACGCCGGTCGGCTTCCTCCGACAGGTAGCGCGGGTTGATCGCCGGCGCCTCACCGGGCCGGTTCGATTTGGCTTCGACATAGCCGCGCGACAATGGCCGCATCTGCCAGGCGCCGGCGCTGAGCCCAGGTGTGTCCTCGAGCTCGCCGATCTGGCCGTTCTTGAAGCTGCCAGGTGCGAATGTGCATTGCACATCGGGGGTCGCCGATTCCTCCAGCACCTTGACCGAGGCGGCGACGATCGATGGGCTATAAGTCAGCATGCCTTTGCCGGTAACGAGCCAGCGCACCACCTCGCCGGCCAGCGGCAGGCCGCGCGAGCGCTCGTTGGCGGTCTGGGCGCCGACCACCGGATAGGAGACCCGCGCGACATAATGGTCCTGCATGTTCTTGCCGACGCCGCGCAATTCATGCACGACCGGCGCGCCGATCCGCGCCAGATGCTCGGGGTCCCCGACACCCGACAATTGCAGCAAGTGCGGCGAGCCGATCGCCCCGGCTGACAGAATGACTTCGCGGGCCGCATCGGCCCGCTCGATCGCGGCCCCGGACCCGCCGCGCGAGAACTCGATGCTGGTGGCCCGCTTGCCATCGAACAGAATGCGGTGAACGAGCGCGTTGGTGACGAGTTGCAGGTTCGCCCGCTTCAATGCCGGGCGCAGATAGGTGCGCGCGGTGCTGGCGCGGCGACGGCCGCCGCGGGTCTGCTGGCACCAGCCGATGCAGTCGCCGGCACCCGGCGGCAGGTCGTTGATATCGTCGCGATATTCGAGCCCGATTTCCTTGCCGGCTTCGAGCACGCTCGCACAGATCGCCGGCCGATCAGTCTTTGAAGTGAAAAGGGGCCCGTCCTTGCCGCGCACCGCACTCGCTTCGCCCTCCCAGCGTTCGGCGCTGCGGAAGAACGGCAAGCAATCATCCCACGACCAGCCGCGATTGCCGAGTTGCGCCCAATGGTCGTAATCCTCCGGTTGGCCGCGGATATAGATCATTCCGTTGATCGATGACGAGCCGCCAATGACCCGCCCGCGGGTGTAGACGATGGCGCGCCCGTTGGTGCCGGGATCGGGCTCGGCGCGGAATTTCCACGTCAATGTGTCGTGGTCGAGCATCTTGAAGAACCCGGCCGGGACGTGGATGAGCGGGTTCCAATCGCGCCCGCCGGCCTCGATCAGCAGGACTCTGGTTTGGGGCTCCTCGGTCAGCCGGTTGGCCAGCACGCAGCCAGCCGAGCCCGCGCCAACGATGATGTAATCCGCCTGCATATTCCGCCCTCCTGCCGCGCGCCCGGCTCACCCGCCGGACGGCTTGCCGAATTCTTGGTTCGCGCGCACAGTCTAACCCATCGCGGGCGGACTTAAAGACGCCCGTCAGCCGATGGCCCAGACGACACAACAGCTTCGATCCCCGAACGGGGTTGAGCCGGCCCGAAAATTGGGCTGAACTCTTGGACCGAACAACGTGCCGACCACCACACCAGCGAGGAGAAACTCGATGCCATTTTACGAAAAAGGCGATGTCCGTATTCATTACGAAGAAGTCGGCTCCGGCTTTCCGTTGCTGGTCATCCCCGGCGGCGGGCTGAACTCGACGGTTGCCGGTCTGGCCAACCACCCGTTCAACCCGATGGACGAGTTCAACAACGAGTACCGGGTGGTCTCGGCGGATTTGCGCAACGCCAATGGCGGCCAGTCCACCGGCCCGCTGGCGATCGACCGGCCGTGGGACGCCTACACCGATGATCAGCTCGGGGTCCTGGATCATCTCGGCATCGGCGAGTTCATGGTGCTTGGCTTTTGCATCGGCGGTCCGTTTATCTGGAACATGCTGAAGCGGGCGCGCGGCCGGATCGTCGCCGCCGTGTTGGCGCAGCCCAGCGGCTTCCGGCCGGAGATGCCCGATCTTTTCTACCAGAACAACATCAAGGGCTGGGGTCCGGCATTGTGCGAGCGCCGGCCCGACATCACAATGGCGATGGTCGACGCCTTTTTGAACAAGATGTACCGCGCCAACGCGGATTTCGTCTTTACCGTGACGCGCGATTTCGTCCGCGATTGCCGCACGCCGATCCTGGTCCTGCCGGATGATGTCCCGGCCCATCCTTACGCTGTTGCGATGGAGAGCGCGTTGCTGGCACCCAACGCGCAAGTGAGCCTCTACCCGTGGAAAGACACCAAGGACAAGATTCCGCTCGCGGTGCGCCATATCCGCACCTTCCTCAAGGCGAACAAACCATAACGGCAGCCGCAATCGAAAGCACTGCCCCGTTTTATCGAGTTGCGTCGCTACGCTCGCAATGACGCCGGAAAATTGCTGTCATTGCGAGGAGCGGAGCGACGAAGCAATCCGGCGATGACGAGCGACAGCGAGAACCATCTATCCGAGCCGTACCAGGCGCTTAGAGGAGTGTAAGGGATGACCGAGGCCAAGCTGGCTCCCAACCTTCCCAACTGGATGGTGGAGCATGCGAACCGTTATCTGTCGAGCGGCGGCACCGACGGGCACCTGTTCAAGCCGACCCAACCGGGCCGGCCGGACATAACCGTACCGTCGCTGTTGCTGACGACAACCGGCCGGAAATCGGGAGAAAAGTTCATCTTCCCGCTGTACTATGGAAAAGCTGGCGACAGTTATTTCGTCGTCGCCTCAAAAGGTGGGGCGCCGCAACATCCCGGCTGGTACCGCAACCTCCTCGCCAACCCCGAGGTCGAGGTCCAGGTCGGGACCGCGCAGATCAAGGCGCGAGCCCGGACCGCAACCGGCGAGGAGCGCGCCCGGCTGTGGGAAAAGGCGTTGGAATTCTGGCCGCCCTATGCCGATTACCAGAAGAAGACCGAGCGCGAGATCCCGGTCGTCGTGCTCGACCCGGTTCGCTGACAGCGACGCCGCCGCCAAGCTCCCCCGGCCATTCGCCGCCCGGAGAAGCCGCAAAGACGATCCGCTGGTCGTGCTGCGCTCGCGATGGGTGCGGCATCTTCTAAGCCGCCCGACAAGGTAGCATATAACCCGACGAGTGGACGCCGAGACGGCGTTGCTTGAGGGAACGCGGCATGCAGTTTTCATCACGTGTCGAAAGGCTTAGCGGGCCGGGGACCGGCGCCTGGAGCATCCAGCAGGAAGCCTCTCTGCTGCGCGACAGCGGCCACGACGTGATCTCGTTGACGGTCGGCGATCCCGATCAACCGACTCCGGCGCCGGTGGTCGAGGCGACAATTGACGCGTTGCGTCGGGGGCGGACCGGTTACGCCCCGACGGTTGGTTATCCGCAATTGCGTGCGGCGATTGCAGCTCGCTTCGTCCACCGCAGCGGCCGACCCTGCACCGCCGAGAATGTGACGGTGACGCCAGGCGCTCAGGGTGGCCTTTACTGCGCCCTGCAATGTGTCGTCGGCCCCGGCGACGAGGTCATCGTCCCCGAGCCGGTCTACGCCACTTATCAAGGGGTGGCCGCCGCCAGCGGGGCTGAGCTGGTGATGGTGCCGCTATCGGCCGAACGTGGTTTTCACCCCGATCTCGACAGCATCGCCGGGGCGGTGACCCCGCGCACGCGCGCCGTCTGGATCAATAGCCCGCACAACCCGACCGGGGCGGTCTTTACCACCGAGGAGATCGCCGGGATCGCCGAAATCTGCCGTCGGCATGATCTCTGGCTGGTCTCTGACGAGGTCTATGAGGATCTGGCCTTTACCCGACCGCATCTGAGCCCGTGGTCGTTGCCGGCCATGGCGGAACGCACGATTGTCGTCTCCAGCCTGTCAAAATCGCATGCGATGCCGGGCTTTCGCCTCGGTTGGATCATCGGGCCGCCGGCCCTCGGTCGGCATCTCTTCGCGCTGTTGCTGTCGATGACCTATGGCAGTCCGCCCTTCATCCAGCTTGGTGCTCTGGCAGCACTCGGCGGCGAATTACCCGAGGTTGCGGCGTTGCGCGCAGACTATCGCCGACGCGCGGCACTGATGTCGGGCATTCTCGCCGCTGCTCCCAATTGCCGGCCAATCCCGCCGGAGGGAGGCATGTTTGTGCTCCTCGATATTCGCGGCACCGGGATGGCGGCGCAGCAATTCGCGAAACTGCTGCTTGAACGCGAAGATGTCGCGGTGTTGCCGTGCGACGCGTTCGGGCCAAGTGCCGCGGGGCATCTGCGGATCTCGTTGACCGAGCCCGATGAGCGTCTGGCCGAGGCCGGCCGCCGTATTGTCCGCTGCGCCGAGGCGCTTGCGCGCGGTGAAGCGGTTTCGGGATGAGCTGCTGAAATGGCTGCTGACTGAAATTTCGCGCGCAGACGCACACCATTCCTAAAGCAGATCCGAGCACACTACTCAATGACCGGCGTTCGGCGGCGGAAATCGCGGGTCTTGGTGTTTCAGACTAGAGGTGGAATTGGTGTGATCAAAACAGCGCGGTCAAAAAAGCCTCGCTGATCATGACGATACGGCATCCTCCGCTCCGACGCCCAGCAAGATCCGAAGCCCAGCAAGATCCGGTGATCGATCCGATCGCCGCCTCCGATGGTCAGGGAGGGCGAAGCTGGCGAGAAACCTGCCTCCGCCACGCGCGGAACGCGCTTCGATATGTACTGTTCACCTGGGGAGGCGGCGCTGTGCCGCCGTCTTGTGCGATTCAGGAGATGACGATGCCAACAAAGTTCAAGATCTTTGCGATCGCCGCCGCTCTGGCGGCCGGCACGTCGACTGCGGCGATGGCGCAATATGCCTGTCCGCCGGGATACACCTATTACGGCGGCGCCTGCCAGCCGGTTGCGGCGCCGGCACCGGCGTATCCGTCAGGTCCGTTGTCGGGTGCTGCGGCCGGGGCGGCGCAAGGAGAAGCAAATGGGGCCGCCGCCGGCGGTCCGGTCGGTGCAATCATCGGCGGCGCGCTTGGCACCGCTACCGGTGCGGTCGCCGGCACCGCCAACGCCGTCACCGGAGCGGTTACACCGCCGCCAGCCTGCGGCGCGGGGTACACCTATTACAATGGCGGCTGCTATCCGGCTCCCTACTACAGGTAGCCTGAAACAGGTCTGGAGGTAGCCTGAAACAGGTCTGGCCGAACCGTGGCTGCCGCTGCGAACGGCAGAAGGGCCAGGATAGGGTGGTCGCATTCCTTTGGGGGATCGCATCACCCCGATCGACCAAGCCCGCGGGGCCTTCTGCTCACGGACGATCGCCGGCGCGGAACCCCTAGCCCCCAACCCCTAGTAAGGCTCGCGCACAAAGATGAAAGTCGTGCCGGTCACGATCGGGGCGCTGGCGCCGACAAAGGAGACGTTGACGTCCTTGACCTGGCGGGATCCAGCCCGGCCCGAGGCCTGCAGCGCCCCTTCGATGATGTGCCACAGGCCGTGGATGCGTCCGGTGCCGAGGCTGCCGCCAAAGGTGTTGAGCGGCAACTGGCCGTCCAATTCGATGCGGCCATCCTGGATAAAATCGAGCGCCTCGCCCTCGCCGCAAAAACCATAGGATTCGAGGCCGTAGATGACCGAGGCCGAGAAGCCGTCATAAATTTGGGCGACGTCGACGTCCTTGGGCCCAAAGCCGGACCGTTCCCAGGTCAGTTTGGCGGAGCTGCTGCCGCCTTCCATATAGCTTGACAGGCTGCCGATCCGGCCCGCCACCTCGAAATGCAGCCGCTGGCCGTAGCCGGCAAGATAGGCCGGCCGGGGTTTCAGGTCGCGCGCCCGGTCGGCCGTGGTCAAGACGATCGCGACGGCACCCTGTACCGGAATATCGCAATCGAAGAGGCAGAACGGATAAGCCACCATCCGCGAATTCAGATAATCCTCGCGCGACAGCGGCGTTCCATAGAAATAGGCATGCGGGTTGTGCTGCGTGTGGCGCCGCTGGGTGATGGCGAGGGTCGCCATCTTTTCGCGGCTCTGATTGTGGCGCTCGAGCCAACGGGTGTAGGCGACCGCCATGCCTTGCCCCGGCCCGCCAAAACCATAGGGTGCGGTAAACTGTGCTGCCCCCTGGGCGTAGGTGCCGGGCAGGTTCTGGTAGGTGCCGCGCGGATTGTGCATCGCCCGCCACACCACCGCGTATTTGCACACTCCGGCCAGCAAAGCGTTGACCGCCTGCTGTACGGCACCGCCGATATTGGTCGTGCCGACCTGGATGTGCCAGCTGAGATTGGGCAATTTGAGCATTGCCATCATGCAGTTCACCGACACGATCGAGATGCCGTCGATCTCGGCATGCCCGGTTGCCGGCAGTTCCGGATAGGTCGCGAGACCATCGATGTCGGACATCTGCAGTCCGCAATCGGCGACCGCTTCCTTGACGGCGACAAGCGCATGGGCGGCCAGCGGAAGCTCGGCCGAGCGCGTGACTTTGGAAAAGCCGACGCCGCTGACCGCGACCTTGCATCGATTCTCCCACATCGAACTGTCCTCCTCACTGCGCCAGCCACCGGCGTGTCACCCCCAAGCCCAAACTCCTCCACGCGTCGAAGAAGGTTAGGCCGGAGCCGAGATCACCGCCGAGCGCGCAAGGCGGAACTGCGGCAGGGTGATGTCGTCGTTGAGCTTTTCGAAAACGACCTCGACGCGCCGCCCGACCTTGGCTTCGACATACTCGGCTTCGAGGAGGTTGCCGGCGAGCAATGCCCCGGGCGCATCATCGAGCTCGACGATGATGCTGGCATAAGGGACCGCCGCCGCAAAGCGCTTGTCACCGGTATGATACATGATCGTGTAGGCATAGATCGTTCCCGCTCCCTCGGCACCAGCGTGCCGCACGGGTTCGAATTTCAGATCAGTCGAGATGCATTTGACGCAGGTTGCATAGGGCGGGTGCTGGAAATGACCGCAACTCTGGCAGCGCTGCAATTCCAGGACGCCCCTCTTGGCGGCGTCCCAGAATGGTTTTGTCCACTCGTTTGGAACCGGAATCGGCCGGGTCACCTTGCTCCAGTCGCTCATTTGCTTTCGCCTGTGCTGCCTTTTTGAAGCGTCGGTGTCGGTCAGATTGCGTCGCCGCAACGCTTCTCACAAGCGACAAGATGGTTCAGGGCCGAGCTTCTGCTAAACCCTGGCTCGCCGGGCCTCTCGTGTTGTACGCACTCGACCGGAGCTTTTATATTGGCCGGCCGTCCTGAGCACACCGGCGCTAATCCGGAGTGAGATGACGCCCCGGTCGCTTGCGACACTTGTCGCGGCGCCGGTCCGGGGAGGGCCGGCGCAAGTCATGCCGCCCGCGAAGTCGCAGGCCGTGCACTTCGGGATGATGGCGCTTCGGCGGGCTTCTCGCCCATTCCCATCAGCACCCGCAACGTCTCGCGACCGCGCGACAGCCGCGACCGCACGGTGCCGATCGGAATGCCGAGGATCTTCGCTACCTCCTCATAACGCATGCCTTCGAGAGCGACGAGCAAGATCACCTGACGCTGTTCATCCGGCAGGCGAGCGATCGCACGCTCGAGATCGCGCAGTTGTAGTGAGGCCCCGGCATTCGCGTCGACGGTCAGTGCTGATGCGACCTCGTCGACCGGGACCGCCGCGCCCTCACGCACCGCGCGTCGAACGTCGTTCACGTGTTGGTTGTGCAGGATGGTGAACAGCCAGGCTCGCAGATCGGTGCCCGGCTGCCACAGATGCTGCTTGGCGATAGCGCGGACAAGACAGGTTTGCACCAGGTCGTCAGCCAGCGAGGCGTCCCGCGTCAGAGCCCGCGCATAGCGCCGCAGGCGGGGGATTTCGCGTTCAAGAAGACGTGCGATCTCGGTCATCGGGTCCACCCCTTGTTGCTTTGGCGCCGGCTGTCCGGGGCCTCAGAGTGTTCCTATGTATCGCACCTCTGTAACATCTTGATGTATGGCACTGATCAATCGGTGAAATGTTGTTCTTCGCAGGTAAACAGAGCTGATTTTTTTGTAAACACGGACACAGATTGTCAACAAGATCCGCGAAAATTTGGTCCCTTCCCGGGCGCGCTCAGGCCGAACCTCTCGACTATGGCGTGAGCTGCGGCTATGAAATGTCGGGCCCGGCGCGGACGGCAGCGGGACGATATTGCAGTCGAGTAAACCCGGATGATGACGATGTCTTGTTGCCGACAGCCTGCAATGCCGAAGCTTGCCGGCATCTGGCTGCTGCTCGCCGGCTGGATCGTGTTCGGGTCGCCGATCGCGGCGGGGGCGATGCCGGGGCCGACCGAGGTTGTCCAGCAGTTCTACAGCGAACTGCTCGATACCATGCAGCATGCCAGCCCCCTCGGCGCGAAAGGTCGCTACGAAAAGCTGGAGCCGGTCATCGTCAGCAAGTTTGACGTCCCGTTCATGACGCGGCTGTCGATTGGTCCGCTATGGGGGAGGCTGACGACCGAGCAGAAGCAGGCAGCGGCGGCGGCCTATGGTCGCTATGTCGGTGCTGTCTACGCGACCCGTTTTGATTCCTATTCGGGCGAACGGTTCCAGGTTCTTGGCGAGGAGCGGATCAAGCACGGCACTTTGGTCAGAACCCAGATCATCAAATCGGACGGCGAGCCGGTCTCGATCAATTATGTGCTGCACAACAACGACACGGCCTGGCAGATACGCGACGTCTACCTCTCCGGGTCGATCAGCGAGCTGGCGACGCGCCGATCCGAATTCTCTGCGATCCTGCGCGCCAACGGCATCGACGGCCTGATCACCTCGCTGAACAAAAAGGCGGACGCCCTCCAAAGTTGAGATGCCGACAAAGCGCGGGCCAATCGCCCCTTTTTGCTGCACCATGTGCGATCAGGAATCGGGATACATTCGCGTCCGGATCGCTTGCAACTGCGCGATCACCTTCGGGTCGGTGATCCTTGTGGACCTCGGCACCTCTTTGCCGTTCCGCTGCGCCGGTTTGTAGAACATCGGCAATGGGCGCAGGTCGTACATCCCGCCGTTCCGGTACGCATATGCCGCCTCATGTAACGGCCGGTACACTTGCATGAAGGCGTCTTCGGGGCGGCAATCATCTTCAGTGCGGTGGCCGACGCCGTATATGTAATAGGCGTAATTGTTGATCGGCCCGTCCGGGTCGTGTTTGAAGTGGTAGTAATATCCGGGCTCAGGTCGTTCTTTAAGGGGGTAGGTCGTATGCCATTGGCGTCCGATCGCGCTGCTCTGAAAACTCGATACCCGACTTTATGGACCTGGCCGCCGCATAGACCTGGCCGCCGGGTCAGGGCGGCTGGCGGCGACCGGCGGCGCATCAGAGCGACAAACGATACCGCCAACGCAGCCAGTTTTATCGTTGCACTGCGCGCGGCATCGCCTCCTGTCCGAGCGTACCCTCGATATTCTGCCACTGCGGACGCTGCACGCTGAGCAATGTGCCAAGCGAAGCGTAACCCGACCCGGAGAGCCGGCAAACCGGATCGAGAAGCTGCGGATCGACCCGGCCGTTTCGCCATACTGACGGCTCGACATGCGCGTGGATGATGCGGCCGAGAACGATGTTGGTCTTGCGGTCGGTCACGATCTGCACGACCTCGCATTCGAGATGCGCTTTTGCTTCGCCGACCCGGAACGGCCGCACCTTTGCCGCAGCCACCGGCGTCAGATCCGCCCAGGCGAACTCGTCATGCTCGCGCGGGAAGTCGCACGAGGTGAAATTCATTCGTTCCAAGAGATCCATCGTCACGATGTTGGCGATGAACTCCGGGACCTCGCGCAAATTGGCGAGGCTGTCCTTAACCCCGGTCGAGCCGAAAGCGACGTAGAACGGATCGCTGCCCATCAAGTTGAAATACGAATAGGGTGCGATGTTGCGCACGCCTTTGGCCGAGATCGTCGATATCCAGCCGATCGGCCGCGGCACGACGAGTGCGGTCATCAGCTGATAAAAGCCAGGACCCTTCCAGTCGTCGGGGCCGACCTCGAGCGGCTGATCAAGGATCGTGGGCGGGCTGTCATGCGAGGCGGGCATCGGCATTGCCGTTCTGGTTGTGGTGCTCGCGCAGCATAACAGGCGTCTTTGATCGCGCCAAACTCGCCAGCGTCGCAATAGCGCCATGGGCTCGCTATTTTCGGCCGCGACGCCGCCGGCAACCCCGTGGTCGGCGCAATGCCTCCCTCTGCTGTTGCCGAGTTTTGGCAAATTCCAGAAAATGTGGTGACCTGCGTCGGCATAAATCGAATGCCGGCGCAGCAGAGGGAGAACGTCCATGCCGCAGCAGGCTCGTGCCGTTGTTGTCGATCCGGCGGTTCCCGGGAGGCTGACGATCAAGCCGGTTGAATTGCGCGATCCCGACCGCGACGAGGCCGGGGTGCGGGTGACCGCGATTTCGCTCAACCGCGGCGAGACCAGGCGCGCCGTGCAGCAGGCCGAGCCGGGATGGCGTCCCGGCTGGGATTTTGTCGGGGTGGTCGAGACGATGGCGGCGGATGGCAGCGGCCCCCGACCCGGCACCCGCGTCGTCGGCATCCTGCCGTCGGGCGCCTGGGCCGAGCGGGTCAACTGCCGCACCCATGCGATCGCGGCGCTCCCCGAAACGGTCGGCTATGCCGAGGCGGCGACACTGCCGGTTGCCGGCCTCACGGCACTGCACGCACTGCGTCAGGGCGGGCTGTTGCTGGGCCGCAAGGTGCTGGTCGACGGCGCTTCGGGGGGCGTCGGGCATCTCGCCTGCCAACTGGCAGACGCGGCCGGCGCCCAGGTCTGGGGCCATGTCCGCCGTCAGGAATATCGCGCCGCCGTCGCCGAATGGTGCGGCGATCGCGTGGTCCTCGGCCGCGAACTCGCCGCCGCCAAACCCCATGGACCATTCTGGCTGATCCTCGACTCGCTCGGCGGCTCGGCGTTGGCTGCCGCACTCGGCATGCTGCAGCCGGGCGGCACCTGCGTGACCTTCGGCGTGTCCGATGCGCCTCAGGCGACCTTCGCAAGCCGCGATTTCTTTGCCGCCGGCGGGGCCCGGCTCTATGGACTGACGCTGTTTCACGAATTGATGAGCGTCGAGCGCGCCGGCATCGGGCTGGCATTGCTGGCGGATCTGATCGCGGCCAACAAGCTGAGGCCGCAAATTGCGGTCGAAGCGCCCTGGAGCGAGATCGGAATGGTCGCCCGGCGGCTGATCGATCGCGAGTTCACCGGCAAGGCGGTCCTGCATATCCGGTGAGCTTGCCGGGATCGCCGCAACCCGGCCCCGGCCGCCAAGCGCGGGGGGAGATGCGCGCAACGATGGTTCCGCAGCATCGACGATGCCGCAGCCGGAAAAGCATCGATGCCGTCTTCCGGCCTCCCGTGCGAGGCGCGGTGTCCATGTCGCGGTGGGTGGCCAACGCGGGATCACCTGGGGCTGGATCGAGTGAAAGCTTTTCCACCTGGCACCACCACCGCGGGCGGCGTGGAAACCGGCGGCATTGCGGGGACCGCCGGCAACGCGCCGATTCGCGACTTGACAGGTGGTGAGTAAGCGCTTACTTCCGCGCGCCATGGTCGCAACTCGGCTCGACAGCGATGAGCGCCGCAAAGCGATTGTCGCGGCGGCGCTGCCGCTATTCGCCCGCAAGGGCTTTGCTGGCACCACCACGCGTGAACTCGCCCAGGCCGCGCATATCTCCGAGGCTCTGCTGTTTAAGCATTTCCCCAGCAAGCTGGATCTATATGGCGAGATCTTGCGGCTTGGCTGCGACGGCGATCCGGCGCTGGAACGGCTGGCGGCACTCGAACCATCGACGCTGACCCTTGTGCGCATGATCCGTTACATGGTGCGCTACTTTTTGCAGGCGACCGAGACCGACGCAGCCGAGCGCGACTGGCGGCAGCGGCTGGTTTTGCACAGCTTTCTCGAAGATGGCGAGTACGCCCGCGAACTGTTCTCCGCGATATTCGCGCGCGTCTATCCGCTGTTTGCAGCCTCTACCGATGCGGCGGCGGCGGCCGGCGATCTGGTCCTTGGCCCGGTCGCTGCCGCCAATAGCTTTTGGTTTGCCCATCACGTCGTGGCGATGATGGCCTTTTCGTTCCTGCCGGCACGGATGTGCCTGTCCTATGCGGGCACGCTTGGCTCTCTTGTCGAACAGACGAGCTGGTTCGTGCTGCGCGGCATCGGTCTGACCGACGCCGCGATAACCGGGTCGCTGGCGATAGTGCGTACCGACCCGCTCGAAATCCCGCCGCCCGGATAAGGGGATTCTGATGGACGGTGACCAGATGACCAATGCCGGCGCCGAGGCCCTGACGCCGCAAACCGTGCGGCGCGACCGCACCGACCGCGGCGGAGCCGCTGTACCGCGACCCAAGGTTGGGCGTTGGTTTGTAATCGTCGGGTTATTGCTCGCGGTTTTGCTCGCCGGGCTCTATGGGTTCAATCGCTTCCGGAGTCAGGCGATCGCCAACTTTTTTGCTCACAACAAACCGCCGCCGGCGCAGATCAGTGCGGCCGCGGTGACGGTTCAGAGCTTGCCGCAATATGCGCGCGGCGTGGGCTCGCTCGCCGCGGTTCACCAGGTGACGGTCAACCCGGAAGTTGCCGGCCGGGTCACCAGGATCTTTTTCGAGCCCGGCGCCCGGGTCAAAGCCGGCGAGCCGCTGGTGCAGCTGAACGACGCGCCGGACCGCGGCGACCTCGCCAGCTACCAGGCGCAGGCTCGCCTTGCCGAAATCTCGCTGCAACGCTCGCAGTCGCTGCGCAAAAGCAACTTTGCCTCACAGGAAACCGTCGACCAGAACAATAGCCAACTCGCTCAGACGGATGCGATGATCCAGAAGACCGAGGCCATCATCGCCCAAAAACTGATCAGGGCTCCGTTTTCGGGCCAGCTCGGGGTTCGTCAGATTGATCTCGGGCAATACCTGACCGCAGGCGCGCCAATCGTCACCTTGACCGACCTTTCGACCCTTTATGTCAATTTCACATTGGCCACGCATTTGCGATCGGCGATTTCGGTCGGGCAGCAGGTCGATGTCACCGCCGACGCCTTCCCCGGCCGCGTCTTTACCGCCAGGATTTCGACGATCGAGCCGCAAGTCAGCGCCGACACGCGGACAATGGAGGTGCAGGCGACGATGGACAACCCGGACGACGCGCTGTTGCCCGGTATGTTCGTCAACGCCGCGGTGGTCCTGCCGCCGCGCCCTGACACGATGATCGTGCCCGAAACCGCTGTCGAATATACGCTCTACGGCGACAGCGTCTATGTGATCAAAGACGATGGCAAGGACGCGAGCGGGCATCCGATCCTGCGGGCGGTCCGCACCCTCGTCAAAACCGGCGCGCGCTGGGATGGCAAGGTGGCGATCCTTTCCGGACTGAAGCCGGGCGAGCGGGTGGTCGCCGCCGGGCAGGTCAAATTGCAGAACGGCGCGCAGGTCGCGGTCACCGGCTCGGCGCCGCCGCAGCCGCCGCAACACCCGACCTTGAACTGACCCGGCGGTCTGGCCTGATGTTTACCGATATCTTTATCCGGCGCCCGGTGCTGGCGCTGGTCGTGAGCCTCCTGATCCTGCTGATCGGGCTGCGCGCGATGCTCGGCCTGCCGATCCGGCAATACCCCAAGCTGTCGAACACGACAATCACGGTTACCACGGTCTATCCCGGCGCCGACCCCGACCTGATCCAGGGCTTTATCACGACGCCGCTGGCGCAGGCGATCGCCACCGCCGAGGGGGTCGACTATCTGACCTCGTCCTCGGTCCAGGGGACCAGCACGATCACCGCCTACATTCAGCTCGATTTCGACCCCGACAAGGCGCTGACCGAGGTCATGGCCAAGGTCCAGCAGGTCAAATATCTGATCCCGACGGCGGCGGAGGACCCGGTCATCGTCAAGGCGACGGGTCAGACCACGGCCGTCATGTATATCGGGTTTTCGAGCAACGAGCTGTCGAGTGCGGCAATCTCGGACTATCTGACCCGCGTCGTCCAGCCATTGCTCGACACGGTGCCGGGCGTTGCTTCGGCGGACATCCTCGGCGGCCAGGTCTTTGCAATGCGGCTGTGGCTCGACCCGGCGCGGATGGCGGCGCGCGGCATCTCGGCAAGCGACGTCGCGGCGGCGATCGAGGCCAATAATTACCAGGCCGCTCCTGGCCAAGCGAAAGGCTTTTACACGGTCACCAATGTCAGCACCAATACCGGGCTGACCGATGTCGACCAGTTCGAGAACATGGTGGTCAAGTCGCACGGCGGCGCGCTGGTGCGGATGCGGGATATCGCGACGGTCGATCTTGCTGCTCAGAGCTGGACCTCGAGCGTGATGATGAACGGCCAACACGCGGTCTTTATCGGCATCCAGGCGACGCCCTCCGGCAATCCGTTGACGATCGTCAAAGGGGTGCGGGCCGAACTGCCGGAGCTGCAGCGCAACCTGCCGCCCTCGGTCCATATGGAGGTCGCCTACGATTCGACGAAATTCATCCAGGCCTCGATCGACGAGGTCAAATCCTCGCTTGGCTCGGCGGTCGTCATCGTCGTCGTCGTAATTTTTCTGTTCCTCGGCAGCCTGCGCTCGGTCGTGATCCCGATCGTAACGATCCCGTTATCGCTGATCGGCGCCGGAATCATCATGGCGGCGCTCGGCTTCAGCCTGAACCTGCTGACGCTGTTGGCCATGGTCCTGGCGATCGGGCTTGTCGTCGATGATGCGATCGTGGTTGTCGAAAACGTCTACCGCCATATCGAGGAGGGCCTGACCCCGGCGCAGGCGGCGTTGATCGGCGCGCGCGAGATTGCCGGTCCGGTCATCGCGATGACCCTCACGCTGGCCGCGGTCTACGCCCCGATCGGTTTTCTCGGCGGCGTCACCGGCGCGCTGTTCCGCGAGTTTGCCTTTACGCTGGCCGGCTCGGTGATCATTTCCGGCGTTGTCGCTGTGACCTTGTCGCCGATGATGTGTTCCTTGCTGCTGTCGCGCGAGATGCTGCACGGCCGCTTTGTACACCTCATCGACAGCGTGTTTTCGCGTCTTTCCGGATGGTATGGCCGGCGCCTGCAGCGTTCGCTCGAGTATCGGCCGGTCACGGCGCTGTTTGGCGCTGCGGTGCTGGTGAGTCTTGTCTTCATGTACATGCACACCAGCGCCGAACTGGCGCCCGAGGAAGACCAGGGGGTATTGTTTGCGCTGACCAAGGCGCCGCAATATTCGAACCTCGACTACGCCGATTCTTATAACGCCAAGCTGGATAAGGCGCTGAGTTCATTTCCCGAGACCTTTCTGCGGTTTATCGTCAACGGCCGGTTCGGCCCCAACCAGGGCATCGCCGGCGTGATCCTGAAGCCGTGGGACGAGCGCACGCGGTCCGCACAGGAGCTGAAACCGCTGGTTCAGAAAAAGGTCAATTCGGTCGAAGGATTGAGCGCATTTGTCTTTTCACTGCCCTCGTTGCCGGCGACGATCGGCGGGTTGCCGATCCAGATGGTGATCTATTCGCCCGGCGACTTCAAATCGATCTACCTCGAAATGGAGAAGATCAAGGCGGCGGCGCGCAAGAGCGGCATGTTCATCGTCGTCGACAGCGACCTCGCCTTCAACCAGCCGGTGATCCACGTCAGGATCGACCGCTCCAAGGCCAGCGATCTCGGCATTTCGATGCAGTCGATCGGCGACACCCTGGCGTTGCTCGTCGGCGAGAACTATGTCAACCGGTTCAATCTGAATGGCCGCTCCTATGAGGTGATCCCGCAGGTGCCGCGTCTGGATCGGCTCTCCGCCGACACCCTGACGCATTACTACGTCAAATCCGCTGCCGGCCAGCCGGTGCCGCTGTCCAATCTCGTCACCTTGTCGATGGACACCGAGCCGAACGCGCTGACCCAGTACAACCAACTCAATTCGGCAACGTTTCAGGCGGTGCCGATGCCGGGCGTGACGACAGGGCAGGCAGTCGACTTTCTCGAACAGCAGGTCAAGAGCCTGCCGGCCGGGTTCAGCCATGATTACCTGTCGGACACCCGGCTTTATGTCAAGGAAGGCAACCAACTCGCAATCACCTTTGTCTTCGCGCTGATCGTGATCTTCCTGGTGCTGGCGGCACAGTTCGAAAGCCTGCGCGATCCGCTGGTGATCCTGGTCAGCGTGCCGCTGTCGATCTTTGGCGCGATGCTGCCGCTGTTCTTTGGCCTCGCGACGATGAACATCTACACCCAGGTCGGGCTGGTGACCCTGATCGGGCTGATCAGCAAGCACGGCATCTTGATGGTTGCGTTTGCCAAACAATTGCAGGTCAGCGAACAGCTCGACCGGCGCAGCGCGATCATTGAGGCGGCGCGGGTTCGACTGCGCCCGATCTTGATGACGACGGCGGCGATGGTCGTCGGTCTGATCCCTCTACTGACGGCAAGCGGGGCAGGGGCGGCGAGCCGCTTTTCGATCGGCCTCGTCGTCGTCGCCGGCATGTCGATCGGGACGCTGTTTACATTGTTCGTGTTGCCGGCGGTCTACACCGTCTTGGCCAAGGACCACCTGGCCGCCGCGCAATCGACCCGGTCGCGCGAGCTCGAACAGGTGTCGTGACCGGGCGAGGGCCGGGGAGGGGATGATGGGGTAGGCCCGGCAGGACTCGAACCTGCGACAACACCGTTATGAGCGGCGTGTTCTAACCAGCTGAACTACGGGCCCG